>JAFONG010000004.1 GCA_017418585.1 Erysipelotrichaceae bacterium
CTACCTCCTTTTCCTCATTATACACTATATCGGTACTTATTGAACGAACTTTTCTACTTCGTTAAGGATGAGCTGAGGATCGGTATTGACGCCTCCACCCTGTGCCAGATCAGGCTTGCCTCCGCCTCTGCCGTTGGCCAATGCGCAGGCCTTTGAAATGATATCTCCGCACTTGATTCCTGCTTCTTGAGCCTTGTTTCCGGCGGATGCGACCATCGACAGCTTCTCGCCGTTCTGATTCACAACGAACACGAATCCGCCGTCCAGCTTGTTCCTGATGCCGTTGGCATAGTCTTTCAGATTGCCTTCATATCCATCAAGAGAAAGCAGCAGATATCTGAATCTGCCGTTGTCTTTCGCCTTGCGGATCAGCGAATCGGCTTCCTCATTCATCAGTTTCTCTTTCAGCATCTTTAATTCGCCGTTTAGAGCAGCGTTTTCGTTCTTCAGCTGCAGCAGACGGTCGTAGATCATGTCGATGTTCTTAAGTTTCAGTTCATCCTTAAGAACATCCAGCTTATGTTCGTAATCCTTGAAAGCTTCATAAGCCTTCATTTTCGTCATTACTTCCATTCTTCTGATACCGGAACCGATGGATTCTTCGGAAACGATCTTGAAGACACCCAGATCAGCCGTATTGGAAGCGTGCGTACCGCCGCAGAATTCCTTGGATACATCACCCATGGATACGACCCTGACTTCATCGGTGTATTTTTCGTCAAACAGAGCGATCGCACCTGTTTTCTTGGCTTCTTCGATAGGAAGGATTTCGGTAGTGACAGGAAGCTGCAGCGCAATGAAGCCGTTTACCAGACCTTCGATTTCGTTCAGCTGTTCAGGAGAAACTTTCTCGTAATGCGAGAAGTCGAAACGGGCATAGTCCTTGCAGACGTATGAACCGGCCTGAGCGACATGAGATCCCAGAACCCTGATCAGAGCCGACTGCAGCAGGTGCAGCGAAGAGTGGTTGGCGCGGATCTTCAGCCTGTCATCCGCGTTGATTTCCTGCTTCAGAATATCGTTTTCCCTGACTGCTCCCTCTTTTACGAGAATATGATGCAAAAACTGTCCGTTCGGAGCCTTTTTGACGTCTTTCACTTCAGCTTTGAAACTCTCGTTGTATATAACGCCGGTATCGGCACACTGGCCGCCGGATTCCGCATAGAAGCAGGAATGATCGAATACCAGATCTCCTTCTTCCTTCAATTCATCAGTTCTGACTCCGTTGATAAACAGACCGGTAACTTCAGCTTCATCTTTGGTCTTTTCATAACCGGTAAAAACGAACGGTTCATTGAAGTTCAGCAGGTCTTCCGACTGGTTGTGCATGGATTCCTCGACATCTCTGGCGTTCCTGGCCATTTCTCTTTGTCTGTTCATGCATCTTTCGAAGCCTTCCAGATCGCATTTCAGGCCTTTTTCTTCAGCCGATTCAATCGTCATTTCCTTCGGGAATCCGTAGGTGTCGTAAAGCTTGAAGATCACTTCTCCGCTTAAAATGCCGTTTTCGGCCTTTTTCAGCTCTTCTGAGAGGAGTTTTTCACCGTTGGACAGTGTCAGCAGGAATGACTCTTCTTCTTTCAGAATCAGCTTCTTAACGAAGCCTTTCTTGTCCATCAGATACGGATAAAAGTCCTTCATGTTTTCGCAGACGGTATCGACGATCTCATACAGGAACGGCTTTTCGATGCCGATGTTGCGTCCGTAGCGCATCGCTCTTCTTAGGACTCTTCTTAAGACGTAGCCCCTGCCTTCATTGGAAAAAGTCGCACCGTCGGACAAGGCAAATACGCAGGTACGGATATGGTCGGCAATGACTCTGTAGGCCATCTTGTCTTGAGCGTATTTCTTGGCAGCGAACTCTTCGGTCTTACGGATGTAAGGCAGAAACAGGTCGGTATCGAAATTGGTTTCGCCATCCTGAATCATGCAGACAAGTCTTTCCAGTCCCATGCCGGTATCGATGTTTTTCTGAGGCAGTTCCTTGAAGTCTTTTCTGTCGACGCCTTCCTTGGCATCGTATTGGGAGAACACGTTGTTCCACAGTTCGACATAGCGGTCGTTCTCCATTTCATCGAAGAACAGCTTTTCGCCGATTCCTTCCGGATCGTATTTCGGACCGCGGTCGTAGTAGATCTCCGAATCCGGTCCGCAAGGACCTTCACCGATCTGCCAGTAGTTGTCGTATGACTTCAGAATATGCGAAGGATCAAGACCGATCTGTTTTGTCCAGATGTCGTAGGATTCCGTATCATCGGGATATACCGTTACATAGATCCTTTCAGGATCAAAACCGATCCATTCCGGAGAAGTCAGAAACTCCCAGGACATCTTCAGCGATTCTTCTTTGAAATAGTCGCCGATGGACCAGTTTCCCAGCATCTCGAAGAAAGTATGATGTCTGGATGTCTTTCCTACGTTCTCGATGTCGTTTGTTCTGATGCACTTCTGGGCATTAGCAATACGGTTGGATTGCGGTTTTTCTCTTCCGTCAAGATATTTCTTTAAGGCCGCAACGCCGGAATTGATCCACAGAAGCGTCGGGTCGTTGACCGGAATCAAAGACGCTCCCGGTTCTATCATGTGATCCTTCGATCTGAAAAAATCCAGAAACATCTGTCTAACCTGATTACCACTAAGATTTTTCATCGTCTATCCTCCTAAAATAAAAAAGGCGGCCTAAGGGCGCATCTGCGCGTTACCACCTTAATTTGTCGCTCTTCTTCTTAACGCGAATGACACGTCAGGCATTGCCCTGAATCCAAGGAAGCAGCTTCATCCGTCCCTTCCTGTATCCTTCCACCACCCGGATACTCTCTATAAGGTTCTGACGGATTACTCATCTTCCAATCCATATTAACATATTTCAGATAAGTTTAGTTATTTTTTTCAGCATTGTGTATCGCTACCAGGAGTCCCGGTGCAAGCAGGACATTTGTAATCAGTTCAACGATAAAGTTCAGGCTTGTTAAAGCTGCCAGCATTACAGTGAACGATGATCCGAAAAAGATGATCAGACAAAGGAACAGCGTTCCGGTATTGACGATCGGTGCGACCGCGGAAGCCAGTACAATGGCAGCCGTTTCGTTCTTCTTTTTCAGCAGATGGTAGGTACAGGCGGACAGCAGTCCGGCCAGCGCTCCCTTCAGGATACATACGGATATCGTAACGACAGGTCTTGCCGCCAGCATCGTCGCGCCGGAAGGATCCGCTCCCGTTACGACCATGATCGCAACGACAATGCCGAATACCAGACCCATGATCATGCCGATGAAAGGTCCGAATACAGCACCGGCTACGATGATCGGGATCAGCGTCAAAGTGATCGGGAATGCCCCGAAGTTGATAAATGTCGCAACACACTGCAAAACGGCTACGATAGCCGCAAATACAATAATAACCGTTCTTCTTCTAAGTTTCTCATTCATCTTCCAAGTCTCTCTTTCAATGTTGTTTCACGCTGTTTCATATTACGTGACAGACCCTGTCTGAACAAAGTCTCGTCTCCTATTATAACAAGTTTTTTTCTGGCGCGGGATATTGCCGTATAAATCAGTTTTTTATTCAGCATGTGTATGTTGTTTCTGTTGAAAATAAAATAGACGATCTGATATTCCGATCCCTGGGATTTATGAACCGACATGGCATATGCCAGAGAGAGATCCGCGAGATCATCGAAGGCATAGAAAACATATACGCCGGAATAGTTGACCATCAGATACTTCTCTTTCATGTCGATTTCTTCCAGAATTCCGATGTCGCCGTTGTATACGTCATCGGTCGGCCTGTTTTTGAGCTGCAGGATCTTGTCCCCTTCTCTGAAGATATGATCTCCGACTCTTCTCTCGTTTTTGTCGATGCTTCTTGGATTGAAAGTATTCTGCAGAAGGATATTAAGATTGTCTATTCCCCATTCTCCCTTGTACATCGGAGAAAGGATCTGTATTTCGTCAAGTGAATAACCTTCTTTCAGATCTTCCTTGATCAGCGAGATCAGATCGAAATCCCCTCTTTCATACGGATAGAAGTGGATGTCTTTTTGATATCTGGAGATATCCGCATCGTTTTTGATGATGTCGTCCGCAAGCGAAATGATCTCGTTGCCTTTATCCTGCCGGTAATTCAGATCCAGAAGTGTTACGGGAATCCGTTTTGATTCAATCAGGTCGTTCAGCAGATTGCCGGGTCTGATGGAAGGAAGCTGATTATGATCGCCGATGATGCAGATCTTTTTGATCCTTGAGCATGCTTTCAGCAAGGAAGCGAACAGCGAGTTGTCTACCATGGAGAACTCGTCGATGATGATCGCATCGTAAAGGATCGGATTGTCCACGCCGAAGACGAACGTATTGGTCTCTTTGTCCCACCTCAGCAAGGAATGTATCGTCTTTGATTCCACTTCGCAGATCTCGGCGATCCTCTTTGCCGCTCTTCCCGTTGGAGCCGCTATGATGAGATTGGAAAACGGGTAAACGCTCTTGAAGATCTCGGACATGGTTTTGATGATGGTTGTTTTTCCCGTACCTGGTCCTCCGGTGATGATGGAGATGTTATTGAGGAAGAACGAGCGTATCGCCTGTTTCTGCTTCTCGTCGTAGGTGATTTTAAGGCTGTTTTCAGCGTTTTTTATCCCTTCCTCGATCAGAATATCATCCGCTTCCATATCGCCGGTAAATGATTTCAGAAAATCGCTGATGAAAAGTTCATCGTAGTAGTCGGAAGACAGATAATAGCGTCCTTCTTCTTTGATGATGTATTCTTTCTCTTCACATCTTTCGATGATCTGTTCAAGATTGTCCATGCCGCCATAGTAGGAAACCAGACGCTGCAGTTCATCCTCCGTGATGTATAAATCGCCGGAATTGAAGGTATAGTCCGTTAGAAGCCTGATCAGGAACGCTTCACGGTACTTGTTCTGGGCATCGTCGAATTCGTTTTTCATCGCAAAAGCACGGACCTTGTCGAAACTCATGCCGTAGACTTCGTTATAGAAACGGAAAGGATTGTCATTAGCCACTTCCATTGTTGCGAGTTTGAAACGGTTGAATATCTTTTGCGCTTCCAGATTGTTGAAACCGTTGGAAACAAGATAAAAAAGAATCTCGTTTTCCGGATCGTTCATCTGCTGAAAGCCTTCCTGCAGCGATGCGTACTGCTTCTCGCTCAGATCGACCTCAAAGATCTTCGATGGATCTTCTTTAAGTACCTTTAAAGTATCGCTGCCGAAATGCAGATAGACTTTCTCAGCTGTTTTCTTACCAATGCCCGGAAAAGCGCTGCTTTTCAGATAGGAAATGATCTCTTCTTTCTGATCGGAAAGGTATTTCTCTATCGTCAGCATCGTAAACTGCAGACCGTAACGGTAATGCTCCGTATAATGGCCTGTCAGTACATACTTCTGCCCTGCATCAAAATCAAAAGAAGGTCCGGTAACCGTGATCGTCCCTTCTTCAGTCTTGAATCTGGTGACCATGTACTTGTCCGACTTGTACAGCACATGGGTAAACTCGCCTGTCAGTATTTCAATCAGTTCATCAGCCATTTTTTACTCTCTGATCAAGCCATTCGCCGACATCTGTTCCATTGATGTAGGTCTTTTCGATGACCCCTCCTCCCAGCAGCATTCCATCTTTGTAGAAGACAGCCTGCTGTCCCGGAGTTACGGATTTTACTTTCTGGGAATAGTATAGAATCGCTTCGCTGTCGGAGATCTTCTTAAGATGTACTTCGTTGTCGTTCTGACGGTAGCGGAACTTGCACTGGATGTCCATTTCATCCGGAATGTCTTCGATCCAGTTGATGCCGCAGATATAGGCGGAATCGGAATCCAGATAGGATTCATTTTTAACGGAGGTCAGATAGAGAATGTTGTTTAGAACATCCTTCCCTACACAGTAGTAAGGGCCTCTGTTTCCGCCTACGCCAAAACCCTTGCGCTGACCCAATGTATAGTAATAAACCCCTTCATGTGTCCCGATCTCTTCCAGAGTATCGATGTCGATGATCTTTCCCTGCTTCATCGGAATATAGTTTTTCAGGAATTCCCTGAAGTCTCTCTCGCCGATAAAACAGATACCGGTGGAATCCTTCTTGTCCGCAATCGGCAGATCCAGCTCATGGGCTATTCTTCTGACTTCGCTCTTTGGAATGTCTCCTAAAGGAAACAGGGAATAATTCAATGCTTTTCTGCTGACCTGAGCCAGGAAATAGGACTGGTCTTTGGAAAGATCGGCGGCTTTGTAGTAATGACGAATGCCGTCTGTTTCCGATGCCTTAAAATAGTGCCCTGTTGCGATGGCTTCAAATCCTTTTTCTCTGGCAAATCGTTCGAAATAGTCGAATTTGATGTATTTGTTGCACAGGATGTCCGGATTAGGCGTCCTGCCTTTTTTGTATTCTTCAATGAAGTTCTGGAATACATAGTTCCAGTATTCCTCAATGTAATCGCTTCTCAGCAGTTCAAGACCAAGCTTATCGGCCGTTTTTCTGGCATCGTTGTAGTCGGATTCCTGAGGGCAGATATCGTCATTGAGGGTATTGTTGCCTAATGTATCGTTGTTCAGCGCAGAATCCCAGTTACGCATAAAACAGCAGGTCACATCATAACCTGCTGATTTTAAAAGATGAGCGGCTACGGCGCTGTCGACGCCGCCGGATAAACCAAGCAGAACTTTCAAGCCACGTCCTCGCAAAGTTCACCGCAGATGCTGTAGTGCGGGCACTTCTTGTCACAGCCGGAAACGGCTTTCAGCTTATTGAATATTTCGATTTCTTCCACATCGTATCCTACCTGCAGATTCTTGTCGTCGATAATGATCGGACGTTTCAGAACGGAAGGATTATGTACGACGAAGTCGCAGAGTTCACTCAGGGACATCGATTCGATGTCGACGTTGTTTTCTCTGATGATCTTGGATCTTTTAGAGATCAGATCGTCGGTTCCGTTTTCCGTACGGGAAAACAGATAACGTACCTCATCCGTATTTAGAAGTGTATTAAAAATATTCTTTTCAATAAACGGAAGTCCTTTGTCTTTCAGATAGGCCTTGGCTTTCCGGCAGGAAGCGCAGCCCGGTGAAGTGTAAATAACAATCATTAAAAGTATTATACTACAATTTGATTTTATGTTAGCTTTGATTTAAGATATTTTCAGGGATTAGTAGGCTGCGGATATTTTCTTTGTAGAGAGATCATGGACGGTGAAAATGATCAGAAACCTCTGGCTGAACTGGGACCCTGTCCGATTAGACGGCACGAGTCGTTTACGTATCTTCTGCGTTAAAGAAAGAGCGAAAAATAAAGGTGGTACCGCGCTTCATGCGCCCTTGTGATCACCTTTTTATTTGTCTGGGAGGCTATTATGAAAAGAATGTTGTCGGGTATTAAACCTACCGGCCAGCTGACGCTGGGAAACTACATCGGTGCTTTGCGGAATTTCGTAAAGTACCAGGATGACTATGAGATGGTCGTTTTCATTGCGAATCTGCACTGCATTACGGAATACCAGGATCCTGAAGATCTAAGAAAGAATCTGACGGATGCGGTAGCACTGTACATGGCCTGCGGCCTGGATCCAGAAAAATCCGTCATCTTCCTGCAGACGGATGTCCATTCCCATGCGGAACTGGGATATATCCTTGCCTGCAATACCTATCTGGGAGAACTTAACAGAATGACTCAGTTCAAGGATAAGACGGCAAAAGGCGAAAAGAACATGACCGCCGGTCTTTATACCTACCCTTGCCTGATGGCTGCGGATATCCTGCTGTACAACGCGAACTACGTACCGGTCGGCGAAGACCAGAAGCAGCATGTCGAACTGTGCAGAGACATCGCCCAGCGTTTTAACAACAGATACGGCGAAACGTTTGTTGTACCTGAACCGCTGATCGCAAAAGTCGGAGCCAGAATCATGTCCCTTTCCGATCCATCCAAGAAGATGTCTAAATCTGAAGAAACGAATAAAGGCTGCATCTATCTGCTGGATGATCTGAAATCCGCAAGAAAAAAGATCATGTCGGCTGTAACTGATTCAGTCGGCATCATTCAGCTCGACAAGGAGAATCAGCCGGGATTGTACAATCTGATCGAGATCGCCTCCGCCTTGAGCGGCAGAAGCATGGAAGACATCGTCGATGAATTTTCCGGCGAAGGTTATGGCAAGCTTAAGGCTTATGTGGCCGATGTAGTATGTGCCGAACTGGAAAAGATACAGAACCGATACCGTGAGATCATTGAATCGCATCAGATCGAAAAAGTATTGAATGAAGGAGCATTAAAAGCTTCATCGATCGCCGACAGGACACTGGAAGAAGTCAAAAAGAAAATCGGTCTTGAGATCAAATACTAAAAACAATGGCACTGGCCATTGTTTTTTTATTCTTCTATCTCACCGGAATTGATTCTGGAGAAACGTTTCATGATCTTGTCGGATGTCGTGTTCAGATTGCTGAAGGCTGTACCGAGACTTTCATATGCCCTGTATAGTTCTGCCGTTCTTTTTTCATATCTTTGGAATTCAACGGATAATTCGCTTAGAAGCTGTTCGATCTCTTTTGCTTTTTCATCCTTCAGCTGTCCCAGATAGATGGAACGGATGGCAGTAATATAAGCCATCAAGGTTGTCGGAGATACGATGTACACCTTCAAACGGTAAGACAGTTCCACCAGATCGTGGAATTCCGTATAGATCTGCGAGAATACGGCTTCTGCCGGGATGAACATGTATGCCAGATCGGCAGTTACACCGGGAATGATGTATTTCGATGCGATGACGTTTAGATGTTTCTTGATGTCTTCTTTGAACTGTTTCTTGGCTTTTTCTCTCTCGGAAGCAGAAAGATCGCCGTCATTCATCCTTCTGTAGTTCTCCAGAGGGAATTTGGAGTCGATACAGATGAGTTTCAGGGTATTTCCGCCGAATATTACCGCATCGGCAATCGAACCGTTAGGAAGCCTGTATTGCTTCTGGCAGCGTTCCGTATTATTGCCGAAAGAAGCTTCCAGAAGAGAATAAAGCTCTATTTCACCGAAAGTTCCTCTGCTTTTCTTGTCAGTCAGGATGTTCTGCAAGGAAACGACGTCCTCGGACAAGGCGTTGATGTTCTTCTGAGCTTCATCGATCCTGGCGATCTTTTCGGTAATGCTGTTGAATACTTCGCTGGTCGTCTTATGCGACTGAATGATGTTGGAATTGACTCTCTCCGAAAAATTGCTGAAATCGGTATTCAGAGAACGGTTGAATTCGGTGAAATCGCGGTTGATGTTTTTCTGTATTTCAAAAACCGACCTGGTCAGTTCGTTGTTCAGGTCGTTGGTCTTCTTGGCGTTGTTCAGTACAATGATCAGGATGACAATGATGGATACGGTAAACAGTCCTGCCATGATGATCAGCAACAGACTGTCGTTCATTATTCTTCCTCGTTGTTGATGTAGTCTCTTAACAGAGCGAGTCTGCTCTGGGAATTGTCGTCCTTCTCAATTCCTGTTGCCATCAGAACGAAAAACCGGGATGATATCACGGTAAACAGAACAAGACTTAACAGCGACAGATAATCAGAAAGATTCTTCAGCATTTTCTTCTCTCAGTTTATTATACAGTTCTTCTGCTGTTTTTGCATTCAGAACCGTTTTCAGTTCATCCAGGGAAAGAGTTCTAAGTCTGGAGATGGAATGATACTTCTTCAGAAGTTTCATGCGCGATTTCGGTCCTAAACCTTTGATGTCGTCAAGTACGGAATGATAAACGGCCTTGGACCGCAGTTTCTTGTGATAGGTAATTGCAAATCTGTGTACTTCATCCTGCATGTTGGTGAGAAAGAAGAACAGATTGGAGTCTTTGTTGATCGGTACGATCTGATAATCGCTGTTCATCAGATAGGACGTATTGTGATGATCATCTTTTCCTAGACCGGTCAGAGTGATATCCATGTTCAAAGACTGCAGTATTTCTTTTGCAGCATCGATCTGTATCCTGCCGCCGTCGACGATGATCAGATCCGGTCTTTCCAGACCTTCTTTCAGTACACGGAAATATCTTCTGTATAGCATTTCTTTCATCGACTGCAAGTCGTTGGCGCCTTCTTCAAGCTTGTATAGTCTATAGTCTTTTTTTGATGGCTTGAAGTCTTTATATACCACCATGGCTCCGACCGTATTTGTTCCGCCGGTATGGGAGTTGTCGAAAAGCTCGATTCTTCCGATTTTCCTGTTGAATATTCTAAAGAATTCTTCTTCCAGACCTGAATTGTAGTTTTCTTTGCTGGTAATGACGTTTCTGTTCTGGTTCAGAAGCGCAATGCAGTTTTCTTTTGCCTGCTTCAGAAGCTGGTATTTGTATCCCCTGCTCACGCTGTCGCAGCTGTAAAGATCTTTGAAATAAGGAAGCAGTTCTTTCGGAACATAGAGTTTTTTCGGAAGCTGGTTGATTTCGTAGAACTGATAAATGTAGGAGGAGACGAAGTTCTCCGGGTCTCCGACCAGAAAATCGATGAATTTATCGGATGACAACAGCCTTCCGTTCTTGATGAACAGTCCGGTAATGGAGATGTATCCGTCTTCCGTATAGTAATTGAAAACATCAAAGGATTCCCTGTTGTTTTTCTGGACGTTCTGTTTCTGATTTGTCTGTCCGATATCCTGAATCAGGTCTCTGTAGTATGCGGCATTCTCATAATCGAGACGTTCCGTTGCTTCATTCATCTTATTCTTTAGATCCTGGACGATCTGACGGCTGTCACCGTTGAGAAAATCGGTGATCAGGTTCTTTGTCTTTTCATTCTCTTTCGGATCGACTGGATATTTGCAATACCCGGGACACTGCCCAAGATGGTAATAGAGACAGACATCTTTCTTTATAGGATCGCATTTTCTGGTTGGATAGAGTTTGTTGATCAGTTCTACCATGTTTCTGGCTGCACCGACATCCGGGAATGGTCCGTAGATCTTGCCTTTATATCTTGTTTTCTTTTTCAGTCTGACGACGGAAACGTAAGGTTCATCGCAGTCTTTCAGAAGAATATACGGGTACGACTTGTCGTCCTTGAATACGATGTTGTATTTTGGATCGTATTCTTTGATCAGATTGTATTCAAGGATCAGGGCTTCCTTCTCGGATGAAGTGACGATGTATTCGAAGTCGGATATATTGCTTACGAGCTTCGTCGTTTTATAGTCGTGAGCGCCCTTGAAATAGGAATTGACGCGGTTGAAAAGATTGATCGCCTTACCGACATAGATCACCGTTCCTTCTTTGTCTTTATGAAGATAAACGCCCGGTTTCTTAGGAAGCGTCTTAAGCTTCTCTTTCAGTTCCATTACTTGAACTCCACAATCGTAACAGCGCTGCCGCCGTCGTAATAATCGCCGTCTTTAAAAGATTTGATGTAGGACAGCTTTTTCATTCTGTTTCTTAAAGCCGTACGCAGCTGTCCCGTACCGATGCCGTGTATGACTTTGACAGAACTCATGTGCGCGGCATTTGCCTTGTCCAGATATTCTTCCATCATGATAAGACCGTCTTCCACTCTTTCACCGACCAGATTGATCTGTGAAGGAACGCGGGAATACTTCTTTGCGTAGACCCTGGTTTCCTGTTTCTGAACGACCGGAATCAAAGTCAGATCAGACAGTTTCGTTTTTATGGTAATACCGCGGATATCGACTGTGGCGTTTTCTTTATTGATTGAGGTAAGCACACCGATCTGTTCGTTATCGGAAATACGGACATGGTCTCCTACTTTCAGTTCCACGTTTTCTTCTTTTTCTTCCGGCGGCAATACGGCCAGATCTTCTATTTCATCAACGACTTCTTTCTGTTTCCTGTCGGAGATGCTTTCAAGCTTTTCGATTGCCTGTTCCTTTACTTCTTCTATATAAGCGTTGAGTTCTTCCAGATATCTGTCTTTCAGTTTCTGTTTTTCAAGTTCGAATTCGGCTATTTTTGTTTCATATTCCCTGATCGTGGCTTCAAGTCTTTGATTTTCCCGGTTCAGTCTTTCTTTTTCCAGCTCGTTTTCATCGATCTGCCTGGAAAGTCTGTTTAAAAGCTCGTCCTGTTGGCTCTGGTTCTTTTTCAGATAATCCTTGGCGCTGTCGATGATCCGGGAATTATCGAAATAACGGGAAGCGATTTCTATCGCATTGGATGATCCGATGGAATCTTCCAGATATCTGTAGGTAGGCATCAGGGTATTCATGTTGAAACCGACAGAAGACAGAAGGATCTGCTCATCTTCATAAGAATACTTCTTGATGTCATCGAAATGGGTGGTAATGATAAAGACGGATTTCTTTTCTTTGATCTGATCCAGAATGGCCAGCGATATGGCCTGAGCTTCTTTCGGGTCGGTTCCGCTGATCAGTTCATCGATAAGGATCAGCGAATGCTCATCAGCATCGTTGAGAATGGAATTGATATTTGTAATGTGCGCAGAGAACGTCGAAAGCGAGTCCTGAATGGACTGATTGTCGTCGATGTCGATGTAGACATTTTTATAGAACGGAACTTTCGCTTCGGATGCGACGATCGGAATGCCTAAGTAAGTCATGATGACGGATAGCCCGATCGCCTTTAAAGAAACGGTCTTGCCGCCGGTATTGGATCCGGAAATGACGATGCCCTGATAAGGAGGATACAGGCGGTAGCTGTTGGACACGACTTTATTCTCATCAATCAAAGGATGGCAAAGATCCTTGAATTCAAAGTATTTTTCGCCCTCGACTGCAGCGACAATGGCCTTTCTTTTAAAGCCGAAGTCGGCTTTTGCGAATATGACGCACAAAAGCATCAGCGATTCGAAATTATGAATGTACAGGTCGGAAACGGAGGAAACCAGATACGAGAGTTCGATCAGAATCCGCTCTATTTCGTCGTCTCTGTCCTGCATCAGCTGGATCTTCTTGTTGTTGAGATCGATAAAAGAAGCGGGTTCGACATAGAAAGCCAGTCCGCTTGCACTGCTGCCGTAGGTATATCCCTGGAATCTGTTCTTATCGGTATTCTTGATCAGGAAAGTGATCCTGTCGTTGCGCAGATAAATGGAGCTTTCCTGCAAACTGTCGCCATGCTTGTCGATAAAAGTATAAGCCTTGCTGTATAGATCCTTTTCGCACTGTTCCAGCTGCATTCTGATCTGTTTCAGCCGATCGGAAGCGTCGTCCTTGACTTCTCCTGCTGAATCGATGCAGTTTTCGATCTTGTCGAAGACGTGGTCGTTTGTCGAAATAGAATCGGTATAATCGCAGATGGACAGTTCGTGGTTGAACCTAGTGAACAGCTTTGCGATCCGCTTGCAGTGATGATGAAATACCAGCGTTTTCTTCAGTTCCTGTCCCGTCAGCATGATGTTCTTGTCGGCTTTTTCCAGCAGATCGGAAACATTCTCGATGCCGTCGAAACTGATCAGAAAACCTTCGTTCAGCAGTTTCAGGGCTTCCGCGGTTTCACTGATCTTTTTTCTGATCTGCAGCGGATTAAAAGAGACCTCTTCATTAAGAATGAGGTCTTTCGCTTCCCTGATTGCTGCGTTTTTGGCGATCTGCTGATGAATGACATCCAGATCCAGATTGGAGTAATCGTTCATCAGAACGACTCCAGCCATTTCTGGAATTCTTCCCGATAGCTTTCAATGTCAAATCCGGCAGGTTTATCGGTTAAACTGGAACTGTTGATCTTTTCCGATATAAAAGTCAAGGCAGAGCGGGAAAAACCGCTGATGTATTTCAGGACGGAATGTTCAATGGCATCCTTGCCGTTTTTGAACAGCGGCAGTCCCAGAAGCATCGTAATCGCCAAAGAGACGATCGTCGCATTGAAGATTCCGGTAAGACATCCTAAAGTCTGGTTGAAACCCCCCAGTACAGGGATCTTGTTGATGGATTTCAGCAGAATGGATATGAAGATGTACAGGACCTTCAGTACGAGGAATATGATCAGGAAATAGGCGATGATGTTGACGGTCTGGTTGAGATCCATCAGTTTATTCAGCATCATTGTCTCAGTACTCAACTTGTTCAGATCGATCAGCGGGAATACTTTCGCGAAGACCGGAGATGCGAACCAGGCGGCTATCAGTGCCAGTATCGTATAAACCATATTGACAAGTTCATATAAAAAGCCTTTATGATAACCGATGATGATGAAAGCCAGATAGATCGCCGCAATCAGAATAGAAATGTAAATAAAGTAGTTCTCAGGTATTGTCATAAATAAATTCTATCGCATTTATCAATATATCGCCAACTTTGTTATACTTATTGTATGAGCAATTTTTCTTTCCGCCTGAATGACGACAAGATCGCGAAAATCAAGGAAACATTCAAGGAATACATCAGACCCAACAGCAACGAATATGTGGATACGTTCATTCAGAAAGACGATCTGACGATCACCATATATAAAACCAGAAAGGTCGTTTTTCAGGGAAACGAAGCCTTTTTTTATGCGTCTGCCTATCTGGATCCGGTAAAGAAGAGACAAGCCGGTTCCGATGAAGTAGGAACAGGAGACGCATTCGGACCGATCGTCGTCTGTGCAGCTATTGTCGAGGAGGAAGACTACCCTTACATCGAAGAGAATCACATTACCGATTCCAAGCAGCTGACCGATGTCTATATCCGCAGAATAGGCAAGGAACTGACGGAAAAGTTTAAGCATTCCCTGCTGATTCTGGATAATGAGAAGTACAATCAGGTCCATCTAAGCAACAACCTGAATGCGATCAAGGCCAAGATGCACAACAAGGCCTATCTGAACATGCTGCAGAAAGGCTATGATATTCCTGCCGCCGCATATGTGGATCAGTTCTGCGGTGTTGACGACTATTTCCATTATCTGTTTGATGAACCGGAAATCTACCGTGACCTGATCTTTGAAACAAAGGCAGAAGAGAAATACCCTGCCGTAGCCATCGGATCGATCATCAGCCGTTATGCATTCCTGCTGCAGATGGATCAGATGGAGAAAAGATTCAATATGGTTTTCCCGAAAGGATCATCCGATACGGAACAGATCGCAAAAACGGCCGAGACGTTTGTGAAAAGATACGGAAAAGACAGACTGACACAGGTAGCGAAACTGCATTTTAAGAATTTCGACAGTTTCCGGTAATAGTATAATGGTGAAGATGAAAGAGGAACGGATATGAAACTGAAAGACGCTTATTTCTATACGTTAAGAGAAGACGCACGCGACGAGGATTCCGCAAGCGGCAATCTGCTGGTGAAAGCCGGATACATCAAGAAAACCTCCGCAGGAGTTTACATGATGCTTCCGCTGGGCTTAAGAGTCCAGAACAAGATCGAGAATATCATCCGTAAGCATATGAACGCTACCGGAGCCCAGGAAGTCAAGATGCCTGCCCTGATTGCGGCGGAATATTATGAAGAATCCGGAAGAATGAAAGGTTTCGGTCCTTCCATATTCAAATTGAAGGATAGAAACGACAAGGACATGGTTCTGGGACCTACCCACGAAGAACTGTTTGCCTATGCGGCTAAATCGATGATCCGTTCCTATAAGAACATGCCATTTAATCTCTATCAGTTTCAGACCAAGTTTAGAGATGAACCGAGAGCACGTTTCGGTCTGGTAAGAGTTAAGGAATTCGTCATGAAAGACGCCTACTCTTTCGATAAGGATGAAGCCGGACTGGACGTATCCTATCAGAAGATGTTCGATGCCTATAAGAAATCGTTCGATGAGATCGGAATTGACTATAGAATCGTAAAAGCCGATACCGGTGTCATGGGCGGACTTCTTTCCGAAGAATTCCAGGCCATCGCTCCGCTTGGTGAAGATACGCTCGTCTATTGCGACAGCTGTTCCTATTCTTCCAATCTGGAAGTCGGAAAAGTTCTTCCTGCATATGAAAATGACGATGCTGAAATGAAAGACATCGAAGAAGTTGCCACACCGAATTGCAAGACTATCGAAGAAGTAGCGAAATACCTGAATCTTGACATAAAGAATACAGTCAAAGCCATGATCATGAATGTCGATGGAGAACCTGTCGTATTCTTCATTAAAGGCGACAGAGAACTGAACGAAAGCAAGGCTTTGAAGCTGCTTGGCGCTTCTGAGGTCGGTTTTGCCGATGACGAACTGATCGCAAAGACAAATGCCGTTCCGGGATTCTGCGGTCCGCTGGGACTTAACTGCAGGACTGTTGTCGATGACGAGGTGCTGCATATGAAAAACTTCTGCTGCGGCGCAAACAAGGAAGGTTTCCATTGCATCAACGTAAATTCGAAAGACATCAGATATGATCTTTCCGGAGATATCGTCAATGCCAAGGAGGGAGATCTCTGTCCTGTCTGCGGTCAGCCGTTGAAGTTTACGAAAGGCATCGAAGTCGGAAATACCTTTAAACTCGGCACGAAGTATTCAAAGGCTATGGATCTGCAGTATGCGGATGAGCGGAATCAGCTTCAGGATGTCTGGATGGGTTCCTACGGCATTGGCTTAGGCAGAACGATGGCTGCGGTAGTAGAACAGAACCACGACGAAAAAGGCATCATCTGGCCGGAAAACATCGCTCCATACAAGGCAATCATTCTGATCATGATCACCAAAGATGAAGAACAGTGCCGTATCGCGAATGAAATGTACGATAAGTTCAATGAACTCGGTATCGAATGTATGCTGGATGACCGTGATGAAAGACCGGGTGTCAAGTTCAACGATGCTGAACTGATCGGTATTCCTTACCGCATTACCGTTGGCAAGAAAGCCGCAGAAGGAATCTTTGAATTCAAGGGAAGAAAAGATCAAGAAGTTCAGGAACTGACGCTGGATCAGATCATCGAAAAACTGAAGTAAAGAAAAGGTATAGCGTTGCGCTATACCTTTTTTGTGGTTATTTTCTGTTTACGATATCGTCGTGGATCTTTTCGGCAAAATCGGAAAGTTTCATGGACTGTGATCCTTCTACGCCGTATTTTCTGATGTTTACGGACTCGTTTTCCATTTCGCTGTCGCCTACGACCAGCTGGTAAGGAACCTTGCTTATCTGAGCTTCTCTGATCTTGTAGCCAAGTTTCTCGTTTCTGGCGTCTACGTAGGCTCTTACGCCCTTTTCTTTCAGCAGATCGCATACCTTATAGGCATAATCGGTATGCTTCTCGAAATGGACAGGAATCACAGCAACTTGTTTCGGAGAAAGCCAGAGCGGGAATGCGCCCTTTGTTTCTTCAATCAGATAGGCGGTGAATCTGTCGAATGTACCGAAGATCGCTCTATGAATGACGACCGGAGTCTGTTTCTCGCCGTTGGAATCGATGTAGTTCAGTTCGAATCTTCTTGGAAGCAGGAAGTCCAGCTGGCAGGTTGAAAGAGTGATTTCCGGACCGACGGCCGGTTTTACTTCAACGTCGAGTTTTGGACCGTAGAAAGCGGCTTCGCCGATCGCTTCAAAATACTTGACTCCTAAACTGTTCAGAACTTCTCTTAATCTGCTTTCTGCTTCGTTCCACATGTCGTCGTCATCGAAGTATTTCTCTTTGTCTTGAGGATCTCTCAATGACAGACGGAATTTATAGTTTGTGATGCCGAAATCACGGTAAACATCAAGGATCAGAGTTACGACACGTTTGAATTCATCGGCGATCTGTTCCGGAGTAACGAACAGATGGGCGTCGTTCTGGCACATGCATCTGACTCTTTCCAGTCCTTTTACAGCTCCGCTGGCTTCATAACGGAAGTCTGTAGCGAATTCACCGATCCTGACCGGAAGATCGCGGTAGGAATGCAGCTTGTTCTTGTAGATCAGCATGTGATGCGGACAGTTCATCGGTCTTAAGACGAACTTTTCGTTATCTACTTCCATCATCGGGAACATATTTTCTTTATAGTGATCCCAGTGTCCGGAAGTCTTGTACAGATCGACAGTACCGACGCATGGGGTATAGACGTGCTCATAGCCGAGCTTCTGTTCCTTCTCATAGATGTAGTTTTCCAGCTGTTTCCTGATGATTGCGCCGTTTGGCAGCCACATCGGCATGCCTGAGCCTACCAGAACATGGTTCATGAACAGTTCCTGCTCCTTGCCGATCTTTCTGTGGTCACGCTGTTTTGCTTCTTCCAGTTCAGCCAGATGCGCTTTAAGATCTTCTTCGTTGTAGAAGGCAATGCCGTATATTCTCTGCAGCATTTTGTTCTTGGCGTCGTTCTTCCAGTAGGCACCGGAATACTTGATCAGCTTGAAATACTTGATTTCTTTGACGGATTCGACATGAGGACCTCTGCAAAGATCCGTAAAATCACCCTGCGTATAGCAGGAGATGACCGTGGAATCATCCATGTTGTTGATCAGATCGATCTTGTATTCATCGTCCTTGAACATCTCCAGAGCTTCTTCTCTGCTAAGCTCGTGACGGACAATTCTCTTTCCGTCCTTGACGATTTTCTTCATTTCCTTTTCGATCTTCTCGATGTCTTCGTCCTTGATCGCATCTTCTCCCAGATCGATGTCATAGTAGAAGCCTTCTTCAATGACCGGGCCTACCCAGAACTTGGCATGAGGGAAAAGATGTTTCACAGCCTGAGCCATCAGATGGGCACAGGAATGGTTCAGAATACTTAACTCTTCGTTTTCCTTGATGTTGATCATAATAATCCTCCCTATAAAAAAGGTGGCACTAAGGTCGCAATAAAGCGAGGTACCACCCTATTTTCTTACTTGAACTCTTAACGCGAGTAACGTCTTCCGATTAAGGAGAAACTCCTAAGTAGTAACCGTACGATATCGTTAACTGTTTGCACCGGCCACAGTCTCTCTATAAACAATATTCATACAGTCGTGTCTTATTCGCTGTTTCTATCAACTACTATAGTTTTTTCGCTATATTTTGTCAATAAATCATTCAAGATACGACTTGATGAAACCGTCGATGTTCCTGTAGTAATCAGGATCGGTATTGGCTTCGGTATGTCCCGCGTTTTCTACCGGATAGAACTTCTTGGAACCTTTGTTATGGTTGTAGAGGATCTTGGCCATGCTATAAGGAACAAATTCATCGGCAGTGCCATGAACAAACAGGATCGGGATGTCGTTGTTTTCCAGGAACTTCTTGATGTTGACATCCTCATAGTTCATGCCGAACTCTTCCTGCATCCTGTTTTCGATCAGTTTCAGTACGATTCCGGTATAGGCAAGCTTGTAGTCTTTTCTTAAGACATGGTCAAGTTCTTCTTTCATCGAAGAATATCCGCAGTCCTCTACAATGCATTTAACGGCTTCCGGAAGCTGATTTGCCGCAGCCATCATGACCGTAGCCGCGCCCATCGAAACGCCATACAGACAGATCTGAACGCCGTTATACGTAGAATTAAGATAATCGATCCAGATCAGAAGATCCAGAGATTCCTTGAATCCGTACGTATAATACCTGCCTTCCGATTCCCCGGCACCTCTCTGGTCTACGATCAGAACATTATAACCGAGCCTATTGAATTCGACTGCCCTTTCATACATGTTTTCTCTTCTTGACCAGATGCCGTGCACCATGATGATGTATCGGTTATGAGCGTGATTGTGAATATCTTCCGCATAAAGTTTTAATCCATCGAATGAATCTCTTTGAATCTTCTTCATGTCAAAAGTATCTATCTGAATCTTGATTTCAGGTTTCAGATATGGGTCATGATGTCTGCTGACAAAGACGCGCTTAAACATCTCCTCGCTGATCAGCTTATAGGAGAGATAAGATATGCCTGTCGTTACACCTATTGCCGCTATTAGCTTTTTTCTGTTCATCAGTTGAGTTCCTTCTTCTTTTCCAGCAGCGTCTCATAAGAATTGCGGTAGCTGATCAGCTTCTTTCTTTCTTCCTCGACCTTTTCTGCCGGAGCTTTCGATACGAATCTTTCGTTTCCTAACATCTTTTCCGATCTGTCGATCTCCGCTTCAAGCCTTGTCAGTTCTTTCTCGATCTTCTCAAGTTCGGCTTTCTTGTCGACGATTTCGTTCATGATGTATGTTACTTTACCGTAAGTAGTCGGTCTGACTATGGTTTCTTCATCGGTTGAATCGATGATGTTCAGTTTCGTCATTCTGTACAGGATCTGACGGATCGAATCATCCGCATCAAGACCTTCTACCATGATATGCAGTTCCTTGGACGGTTTGATGCTGTTTTCCATACGGATCGTCCTAGACTGAACGATGATCTCGATCAGCTTGTCGATGGCTTCTGCCTTGTTCCTGTCGACTTTGCTGAAGATCTCAGGCCATGATTCTTTCATGATCGAAACATCTTTAGAATGGATGTTCTGATAGATTTCTTCGGTGACGAATGGAATAAATGGATGCAGAAGCTTCAGGATAGCTTCCAGAACATAGATCAGCGTATCCAGCGTATGTTTCTTAAGTTCCTTGTCTTCTCCGTTTAATGCCGATTTTGTGAACTCGATAAACATTGAGCAAAAATCGTTCCAGACAAAGGAAATGATCTCGTTGCCGGCGATTGCCAGTTCATACTTGTCCAGATTTGCTGTAACGGAATCGATGACCTGATTCAGTCTGTTCAGGATCCAGTGATCGGTATCGGAAAGATGTTCAGGTCTATGGTATTCATAGGAATCATCCCTGTTCATCAGAACGTATCTTGAAGCGTTCCAGAGCTTGTTGATGAAGTTCCATCCGGATTCCATCTTTTCCGTCGAATAGTTCATATCAAGACCAGGTGTTGAGTTGGTCGAAAGGAAGAGTCTAAGCGCATCGGCTCCATATCTGTCGATCAGATCGATCGGATCGATACCGTTGCCCAAGGATTTAGACATTTTTCTGCCCTTCTCATCTCTGATCAGGCCGTGGATCAGACAGTCCTTGAAAGGAACGTCATTGCAGAAATGTCTGGCGGAGAAAGCCATTCTGGCAACCCAGAAAAAGATGATGTCATATCCCGTTACCATGCAGGATGTCGGGAAGTAGCGCCTGTAGTCTTCCGTATCTTCAGGCCATCCTAAGACGGTAAACGGCCACAAGGCACTGGAGAACCATGTATCAAGAACATCTTCATCCTGATGCCAGTTCTCGATGTCCTTCGGAGGTTCACATTCGCAATATACTTCACCGGTTTCGTTGTGATACCACACAGGGATACGATGACCCCACCACAGCTGTCTGGAAATGCACCAGTCTTCGATGTTTTCTAGCCACTGGCTGAAAGTCTTCTCGAATC
>JAFONG010000025.1 GCA_017418585.1 Erysipelotrichaceae bacterium
ATTAGGGTATCGATGTCTTCCTTGATTGCGCCCTGTTTCAGCAGAGCCGCGAATTCGTTTGCCGCATTGACGTTTTCTTCGCTGTTCAGATCCGTACCGACGATGATGCGGGAAGGATAGAGGTTGTCGTAAAGGGCCTTGGATTCTCTCAGGAATTCCGGCGAGAACAGGATGCGGTCGTCGTTTTTCTCTTTTCTGACTCTTTCGGTGAATCCTACCGGGATGGTGGACTTGATGACGATGTAGGCTTTTCTGTTGTACTGTCTAACCAGGTCGATGACCGCTTCGACTGCGCTGGTGTCTAAGTAGTTCTGCTGCGGATCGTAGTTGTTAGGAGCCGCAACCACGACGTAGTCGGCATCCTTGTACGCGTATTCTCCATCCAGTGTTGCTTCCAGATCGAGCTTTCTGTTTGCCAGATAGTCTTCCAGATAGTCGTCCTGGATCGGCGATTTCCTGTCGTTGATCATCCTGACTTTTTCTTCGATGATGTCGACGGCTCTGACTCTGTTGTGCTGGGCCAGCAGTACGGCGATCGACATGCCGACATAGCCTGTTCCGGCTACGGCGATCTTCCTGCTGATGGCAGCGGTCTTTGTTTCCGGCGACTCTTTTTCTCTTAGATCATCAAAAGAGAAACCGAGCACTTCCTGCAGATCTTCCAGCTGGCTGACGGAAGGCATGTAGGAGCCGTTTTCGATCTTGGAGATCATCGCCCGGTTGATGCCGGTCTTTTCCGCCAGATCGTTCTGGGACAGGTTCAGTTTTTCTCTTCTTTCTTTCGTTACTTTTGCAAGCAGTTCTTCTTTAATTCTGTTCATAGCATTTACCTCGTCATAATGTTATCAATTATAACGGAATTAAGCAATAGAATAATTAACAATGATGCAGATAATAACAAAAGAACAGACATCTTTCATGTCTGTTCTATAGTGCAAATCGCTTTTTCAGTTGCTTATCTGTATTTCAGGATACAGTAGATCGCTCTTAATCCGTCCTTGAAGCCAATCTTCTTGCCTTCTTCATTTGTC
This sequence comes from Erysipelotrichaceae bacterium, assembly GCA_017418585.1. Taxonomy (GTDB): domain Bacteria; phylum Bacillota_I; class Bacilli_A; order Erysipelotrichales; family Erysipelotrichaceae; genus Colivicinus. Next base: position 1,032 of record JAFONG010000025.1, read on the forward strand.
CTTGGATAGTAGGAGATCGGAACTTCCTTGATCTTGATGCCTTTTTTGGCGATCTTGGCGGTGACTTCCGGTTCGAAACCGAAACGGTCTTCCTTCAGGTCGATTGATTGGATCACTTCTCTCTTGAAACACTTGTAGCAGGTTTCCATGTCGGTCAGCTTCTCGCCCGTAAAGAGATTGGAAAGAGTCGTCAGGAACCAGTTGGCCACCCGGTTCGCCAGATAGCCTTTTCTTTTCTGATTGAGATATCTGGAACCGTATACGACTTCCGCTTCGCCGTTGAAGATCTTTTCTACGACCAGCGGGTATTCGTTTGGATCGTATTCCAGATCGGCATCCTGGACGATGACCGCATCTCCTGTCGCATGGGCGAAGCCTGTTCTTAAGGCTGCACCTTTGCCTTTGTTTACGTCGTGGTATACGATCTGGGAAACCAGAGGTTTCACGTCTTTTTCCAGTATTACCCTGGTGTTGTCCTTGGAGCAGTCGTCAACGACGATGATCTCCTTGTTTTCTACCGGTGATTCCAAAACTTTCTTCACTAGATCAAGAATGCTGTTTTCTTCGTTGTAGCAGGGAA
>JAFONG010000145.1 GCA_017418585.1 Erysipelotrichaceae bacterium
AGCGAAGTCCGGGATGAACCGTTCCCATGGAATCTGGATATCGGAAAGGCGAAAGCCCATCAGATCGATCCGGCTCAGCTGCTCCATGTACCGAAGATACTGCGGACAGACCGCATCGGTCATAGATTCTATGACTGCGGTTGGCCTGATCCTTTGCAAGGGGAGCAGATACCTTACTGGTACGCTTTCTGGGAAACCCCGCATACGTCGGGATACGGACCGGACGAGTTTCAAACAGTCAACTCTGCCTTGTTTCCACAGGGAACGGATGAACTTGAAGTATATGAGTGGACAACGGACTGGTCGAATTATTTCGAGGCCGGCCATGAATGGTGGGGTACTGCGTGCTGGAGCGTATACGATAAACGCATGAACAGATACGTCGTTATCATGGCGGAGACAACGGATTGAAAACAATGGGCCATGATTGATCCGAAAATAAAAGAATTGATTCAGGAGGAACAGAACATGATCAAGATTTACGGATTGCCTACTTGCCCTTACTGCGACTATGTACATGAACAGGTCAAGGGACGGGAAGATGAATTCGAATACATCAACATCGGTGAACACATCCGATACTTAAGCGCCTTTATGAGACTTAGAGATACAAGCCCCGTTTTTGACCACTGCAAGGAAATCGGAGACGTAGGCGTACCTGCCTTTGTGTTTGAGGATGGGAGGATCTCCATAGATCCTGCGGATGCCGGTCTGATCGAATACGGGTCAGAGATGGCATGTTCCATCGAAGATCATAAAAGCGGCAGAAAAGGATGCTGAGGGCGGATGATTTTCGGCGTACTGATAGAACTGGCGACAGGCATGCTTTGCATCGTGCTGGGATTGCTGCTGTGGAAGAAACAGAAGATCAGTCTCCTGCATGACTACCACTATAAAAACGTTAAGAAGGAAGATGTCTCTGCCTATACGCGTCTGATGGGAATAGGCCTGATCACGATAGGAACCGGTATTTTTCTTACGGCACTTCTTGATGCTGCGTACTCTTCTTTCTGGTGGGTTCCTATGACGGCAGGATTCTTTCTGGGCTTGGTCATCCTATACAGCGCTCAGAAAAGATACAACGGTTCAATGTTCAGCTGAAATTTCAGAGTCGTAACGCGGCTCGCTTCTGTATGCTGTATTAAAGAAGAAATGGATGTACAGCCGGTATTGCATTAATACCGGATCGAGAAAAAGGAGATATAGAATCATGGAGAACTATCGTTTTTTGGAGCTTGTGGAGAAAGAAAAGGGATTTGAATTCTATCAGGCTTTTCGCGAGGAAGTCGACTGGATCATAGGTGGCAAGGACGATATCTTCTGGTTCGTGATCCTGAAGGATCAGTCCATCAAGGAAACGTATGTCGGAAAGCTTGAAAAAGGCGTATGGACCGATCAGCTGATCAAGGGTAAGGGAAAGAAAAGAAACATCAAGGAAATGCCTGCAGGCAGTACGATAAAGCGCATAGAAGAAAGAGCTTATTTTATGCAAGAGGAAGGATGGGCCAAGGACAGAAAGCCAAGACTGATCGAAGACAGTCATCCGCATTACCACTATGTCTATGGAATGGGCGACAAGGCTCTGGACGTATCGGAAGCGTATGGTGTCAGCATCGCCTATTCGGATCTGAAAGAGCCTTCGGCAGG
>JAFONG010000146.1 GCA_017418585.1 Erysipelotrichaceae bacterium
ATCTTCAAGTCCCCTTCCTATCACAAGTACGACGCCAGCGACTATTATGTCATCGATCCGGCTTTCGGAACGCAGGAAGATCTGGATGAACTGATCAGGCTCTGCCACGAAAGAAACATGCTGGTCATTCTGGATCTGGCCATCAACCATACGGCCGGGGATCATGAATGGTTCAGACAGTTCACCAAGGCTCATCAGAACAACGATACCGAGAATAAATACTACAACTATTACGTATATGCGCCAAAGGACCAGAAGCCGGTAAACCGCGGTTTCTGCGATCTGAACGGTACGGTCGAAACATATGAGTGCAACTTTTCCTACACGATGCCGGAACTGAATTTCGATAACCCGGATGTCAGGAATGAAGTCCTGGATATTGCGGCATATTATCTGGCTAAAGGCGTTGACGGATTCCGTTTTGATGCGGCGAAGTATGTATATCTGAATGACAATCCTGCTTCTACCGATTTCTGGAAATGGTATACGGGTGAACTGAGAAAGATCAAGGAAGACATCTATCTGGTTGGCGAAGTGTGGAGTTCAGAATCGGAAATCAATCAGTACATAAAGGATATGAACTGCTTTAATTTCGCCATGTCCGGTCCGGAAGGAATGATTGCAAAAACGGCGGCTGGAGACAATATCGATATCTATACGAAATATGTCGTATCTTATCAGAACAAGATAAAAGAACTGAATCCTGAAGCGATGCCGATCAGTTTTGTCGCCAACCACGATATGGACAGAGCCGCAGGTTATCTGACGGTATTCAACGGACGTGCCTATATCGGTGCGAATCTGTATCTGCTGGCTCCTGGTTCTCCATTTATCTACTATGGCGAAGAGATCGGCATGAAGGGTTCAAGAGGTTCAGCAAATACTGACGCGAATCGGAGACTGGCAATGCTCTGGGGAGACGGCGATACCGTCAAAGACCCCGAAGGAACGACTTTCGATCCTACCAAGCAGATCAACGGAACGGTATCCGAGCAGCTTCAGAACAAGAACAGTCTGTTGCAGCACTATATGAAACTGATCCGGATAAGAAAGACATACCCGCAGATCGGCAGAGGGGCCTATACGCAGATAAAGCTGGATGATAAAAGAGCCGGAGGATTCTCGATCGAATATCAGGGAGAAGTCACCTATCTGATCCACAACGCTTCTGATACGGAACTGATAATCAAAACAGATATGTTTAAAGAAATGCTGGAATACGCCGGCTTGAACGAAGCAAGCTATACCAAGGGAGAACTGAAGATCGGTCCTTATACTTCAATTATTCTTCAATAGACATAGAAACCTGAATCAATAAAAAAACAGCAGAGTTAACTCTGCTGTTTTGGTTTTTGTTTAAAGAATAATGCTAATCTGTCAGCAAGTTCTTTTCTGTTTCTACATCAAAGAAATTCATGACGTTTCCTTTGAATGAAACACGCAGATCGTGGCCGTTTGTCAGCTGTTCTCTTTCTTCGTGGGAAAGATCTACAGTCGGGACTCTGACGATCAATTCAGTCTCATCGGCTGTTACTACGTGCAGATGAAGTTCAGAACCCATCATTTCGTTGACCAGGATCTTTGTTTCGAAGGAATTCTTAGGATCCTTGCTCAAGAACATATGTTCCGGTCTGACGCCGAGAACGATCTCCTGCGGAGCGACATTTCTGGCTTTCAGTCTTTCGCCCTTCTTGCCGTCGACAAGCAGCTTGGAGCCGAACGGAGTGACATAGTACTCGCCGTTTTCCTTGATCAGCTGGGTCTTGAAGGTATTCATCTTTGGAGCACCGATGAATTCCGCAACAAACAGGTTGGCCGGTTCATCGAATACTTCATCAGGTGTACCTACCTGCATGATATATCCGTCTTTCATGATGACGATGCGGTCGCCAAGAGTCATCGCTTCCGTCTGGTCATGGGTAACGTAGATGAAGGTCGTATCGATCCTCTTTCTTAAGAGAATGATTTCAGCTCTCATCTGGTTACGCAGCTTGGCGTCCAGATTGGACAAAGGCTCATCCATCAGGAAGACTTTCGGATTTCTGACCATGGCACGGCCGATCGCGACTCTCTGTCTCTGGCCTCCTGACAGTGCCCTAGGCTTTCTGTTGAGATATTCCGTGATTCCCAGAATCTCGGCTACTTCCGTTACTTTCTTGAATACTTCATCCTGCGGCATCTTCTGCAGTCTTAAAGGGAATGCGATATTCTCAAAGACCGTAAGATGCGGATACAGGGCATAGTTCTGGAAGACCATGGAAATATCACGGTCTTTCGGCTGCAGATCGTTGACAACGACACCGTCGATCTCGACCGTTCCGCCAGAGATTTCTTCCAGACCGGCAACCATTCTTAATGTCGTAGACTTGCCGCATCCGGATGGACCTACGAATACAACGAATTCCTTGTCGGCAATATCCAGATTGAAGTCATGGACAGCGACAACGTTATTATCATAAACTTTCTTTACATCAGTTAATTTTACTCTTGCCATAATAATTATCCTTTCACCGCTCCACCGGTTACACCTTCAACATAATACCTCTGTAAACACATGAATAGTACCGTTATCGGTATTGCTACCAGAACACCTCCGGCACAGAACATCGTGTAGTTTGCCGATAGATTCTGCGGCGTTGAAATCAAATACTGCAGACCTACTGCAACGTTCATACCTGCGCTGGTAGCATGAGAGATGTATTTTGCAAACATGAAGTCACCCCAAGGAGCCATGAATGCGGTCAGAATCGTATAGATTACGATCGGCTTAGATAAAGGCATGATGATCTTGGTGAAGACCTGGAATCTTGTTGCACCGTCGACTCTTGCCGCTTCATCAAGTGATCTGGAGATCGTATCAAAGAAGCCTTTTGATACATAGTAACCCATACCTGAACTGGCGACATATACCAGAATCAGACCAGGAACGGAGTTCGCACTGGTCAGATTGAACCAGCTTAAGACCTTGTAGAGAATGATCATGGAGAGGAAGCCCGGGAAGAATCCCAGTACCAGCATGATATTCATCAGCAGTTTCCTTCCTTTGAAACGCAGTCTGGACAAGGTATAGGACATACACAGAACGATGATCGTCTGGATGACCGCTACAAACAGACCGATGATGAATGTATTCTTGAACCAGATCGGGAAATCGGTTTTCGTAAACAGATTGATATAGTTATCAAAGCCGAACTGTTTCGGAATGACATAACCGACCTGATAGGTAGATTCACATCTCAGGGATTCGAATACGAGGAAAACAAAAGGAATCAGCCAGACAATACTCATGGCAACCAGAATGATATAAATGATGGTATTGCTCAGTCTTTCTTTGGCTTTTAAGCCCATATGTTTTTTCTTTTCAGACATTATGAGTAATCCTCCTCATTCCTAGTGGATGGAATCGCGTTATAAACAATCAGTGCAATCGTAGAAACGACCACGAAGATCATGATACCGATAACGGAAGCAAGATAATACTTGGATTCCGCACCTGTTGTGATCTTGAACAGCCAGGTTACCAGCAGATCGGTATCGCCGGCAGATCCGGCACTGGTAAGAAGTTTCGGGTTATCCGGACCGCCTCCTGTCAGAAGGTAAATGACATTGAAGTTGTTAATGTTACCGATAAAGCTAGTCAATAGATACGGGCCGGTAACAAACAGCATGTACGGCAGCGTGATCTTGAAGAACTGCTGAACGGCGTTCGCACCGTCGATCTTGGCGGATTCATACAGATCTGCCGGGATGTTCATCAGAATACCGGTAACAATCAGCATCAGGTACGGTACACCGATCCAGATGTTGATGACGATGACCATGATCCTGGCTAGAGTAGTATTCTCCCAGAATCTGATGATATGCGCCAGATCCGAGATCCATCCCTGGTTCAGCAGCATGCCGTTAACAAGTCCGTTCGCCGAGAACATCTTGGATACATACAGTAAGGAGATGAACTGCGGAACTGCACTCGTCAATACCAGGATGCCTCTCCAAAGCTTCTTCAGTTTAATTCCCTTCTTGTTGATCATGATGGCTACGAACATGCCCAGGAAGTAGTTGGTGAATGTCGCAAAAAAGGCCCAGATCAAGGTCCAGGACAGGATCTCTCCAAAAGTCAGAGACAGGCTGTTGGAACCCAGATTCAGATTAAACAGCGCATTGAAGTTGTCCATTCCGACCCAGGTAAACAGGTTCGAGTAGCCGTCATGCGCGCCATCGTAATTCGTGAATGCGACAAGGATCATGAACAGGATCGGGAGAACCGTGTTAAATACGATTCCGGTCAAAGGCAATGCCAGAAGCGTCTTGTGAAACTCTTCATCCAGCAAGGAAGCCATGTCGTCTTTCGTCGATTTCAGTTTCCTTCCTGATTTCAATATCTCTTCCGATATCTTGTTCTGTTTAACGTTCAGTCTCCATGTATAAATGAATGCCAAAATAAAGATTATCGTCAGTACACCATAGAGCAGACACTTGAACGAGTCATCTCCGTCAACTCTAACATATGTATCGAGTTTAGGATCGTATACGGTTCCCGGAACCTGTGTTCCAAGTGTCGGGAGCTTCCCCAGCCAGTAAAATCCGGCGGTAGCCATATAAACGATAAAGACAACTTCAAACAGAAGGAACAGAAGGCCTCTTAACGGCTGTCCTCTGGCGATGGAACCGAATCCCATGATCGGATAGGACAGTCTGGTCTTAAAATCGCCGTTTTTGAATGTCGATAGAATATCAATGATTTCATCTTTTATCCAGGCAAAAAACTTCGATACCACATTAAACAGGTATTTAAATATAGATACGAACCAGCCCGGTATCGCTTTAACAAAATGAATCAGATTGTAAAGAAACAACTGAAACTTTGTCAGCTGTAAAAGATTGAGATCATCAATATCGTCGAATAAACTGATGTTTTTTGAATCATTTTTCTCCATAGACTCAATCCCCTTTATAAAAAAGAAAGGCAGATTAAGCCCATAAGCCTAATCTGCCTGTGAAAATTGAATTAGTTCTTTGTGATCTTGATTTCTTTGCTGCTTAAGTTGGCAGTCACTGTATAGTTGCCTGCCTCCAGGAATATGATGTTGTTATCACCATTGGATTCTGCATCATATGGCTGAATCAGATCAGCGCCTTCTGTTACCTGCTGGCAGCCCATGTCAGTGCCCCAATCACCTGCAGCGACAATTCTGCCGCCCATGTAATCAGACTGCGGAACATCTAATGTGATGGAAAGGTTTTCACCATCCAGCGTCATCTTTGCGGCATCCTGGTCAGCGTTGTTCCAGCCATTCCAAGCGCCTACAAATACGTAACCGTCGATTGCAAACAGTGCATCAATTGCAGCCTTGTAGTCATCAAGACCCTTCTGCAGATCGGCATCCGAAGTAGCTTCTTCCGCAACAGTGCCTAATACCTTGGCGATATCCCACCAAGAACCATGAATCTGGCCCTGAGGAGTAGCGTAAGCGTTCTGAGCGGCTAAAGCGACAAGAGTCGGATCAGAAGATACGGCATCGGTAGCCTGAGCAGCCTTGTTGGAAGGACCCCATCCAAACTTGCTGAATCTGTCCATCTGGCATTCTTCACCTGTCAGATAAAGAGCCAGTCTCTGTAAAGCGGAAGCTTTTGCAGGATCAGTCTGAGGCTTAACACCCATCAGCTTGTTGCCTGAGAAAGAACCTAAATGATATGTGTTTCCGTCAACGGTAAAGCTAGGAAGCGGAGCAACGCCCATGTTGTCGCCAAGAATGTCCTTGATCGTTGACAGAGCCCATGTACCTGTTACTACAACAGCGGAACCCTTGGAGAAGTCAGCGCCGTCAGATGAGCTGTTGGCAGCCTTGGACTTGGCAAGAATTTCCATGCCCTTCATGGCAGTCAGACCTTCCGGAGAATTGAATGTATCGTTTACAGAAGTGAACTTGCCATCGGCACCGGTTACCCAATCGGATTTGCAGCCTGTTGCGAAGAAGAATGCGGCATTGTACCATGCGGATGTCTTGTACTCCATGGAGAAGAACTTGTTGTTGTCTTCACATGCCTTAACAAGAGAAGCCAGATCACCGACGATATCATCGCTGATAACGGACTTATCATAATACATGAAGTAGCCATTGTCGGAAGTCAGAGGATAGCAGTAGAGCTTTCCATCAACTGTAGCGGCATTGACTGCACCGGCATCGTTGGAATCTTTAACAGTAGCAGAAGCACCCTCACCCAATACGGCCAAAGCGCCTGCCTGTACCAGACGAGCCAGCTGGTCCTGCGCGAAGCAGTATACATCCGGTCCGGATTCTACGTCGGTGATCATCTGTGTAGCTGCATCAGCTTCAGAGATGCCTTCGATCGTAGCGTTGATCTGAATGTCTTCGTTCTCTGCGTTGAATTTTTCGATCTGCTGTTTTGTCAGATCAGCAACGCCCTCAACTTCAGACACCCAAACAGTAATGTCGTAAGTTCCTTCCGCAGTCCCCTGTCCTTCATCTTTCTTTGAACAACCAACTAAAGTGAGAACCATCAGAACAGCTAGAAGGATTGAAATAAGTTTTTTCATTAGAATCAATTCCTTTCTATGTTTTAGTGAGATAATCACTAAAATCATTATATCGCAAAAAGAAAACGCATACATAAATTTGTGTTAAATATGTGAAATAAAATCAATTTATCTTTTTTGACTGATATGATCGCAGTCTTGCAGATCGAAATCAATCCATGAAATCAAGCAGTACTCTATTCAAGACGGCAAGATCCGTACAGACCAGCCGTCCGTGATCCACTTTGATGTTTGGATTGTTTACCCCTTTCGGATATTCCTTCAGAAGATCACAGTCATACTTTCTGTTAAATGCTTCTATATCCAGACCGTAGATGGTTCTAAGCGACATCATGATGTTCTCGAACATCATCTCTTCCCTGCTCAGGTGCAGATCTTCATCACGGATATCTGTTTCATTGAAGTATTTTTCAAAGGAGCGCGTATTGGTATAACGGCTGTTTCCGATCTTTCCCGAGGCTCCCAGAGATAATCCCAGAAAATCATCATAGTTCCAGTATCCCAGATTGTGTCTGGACTCGTATCCTTTCAGACAGTAGTTGGATACTTCATAATGGATATACCCTTTTTCGGATAGTCTTTGTTCGATCAGTTCGTACATGTCCGCTTCGATGTCTTCATCAAGACTGCTTATTCCCTTCTTTCCGAAAACGGAATTCTCTTCGACAGTCAGAGAATACAAGGAGATATGCGGAATATTGAGATCCAGGGCTTTATTCAAAGTATCCTGAAGGATCTGCATGGTCTGGCCCGGCAGGGAATACATCAGATCGATGCTGATATTGGAAATGCCGTTGTCTTTCAGAAGCGCTATCCTGTCTTTCACATCATCGAAAGAATGTCTTCTTCCTATCGTTTTCAGCAGATTGTCATCGGCACTCTGCAGACCCATGGAGACCCTGTTGATGCCGTGTTTCTTCATAATATCGATCTTGCGCTGATCCAAGGATTCCGGATTGACTTCTATCGTGTATTCCATGACTCTTTCGGCAAAAGGGTCTATCATTTCAAGCAGACGTTTTAACTGTGTATCATTCAGTGTAGTCGGCGTTCCTCCGCCTATATAGATCGTTTCATACTGATCCTTACAGTTTTCTTCTGCTTCCCTGCTTAATCTATCAAGCCAGCGTTCTGCCAGCTTTTCATCGTAAACGCGATGACAAAAATCGCAATAGTAGCATATTGCCTTGCAGAACGGAACATGAATATAGAGATGGTTAATTCCCATCGTCGTCTAATGCCAGTACAGCCATGAATGCTTCCTGCGGAATCTCGACGCTTCCTACCGCCTTCATGCGTTTCTTGCCTTCTCTTTGTTTCTCGAGAAGTTTCTTCTTACGGGAAATATCGCCGCCGTAGCACTTTGCCAGAACGTCTTTTCTGAGCGACTTGATATTGGTACGGGCAAGTACTTTATTGCCGATGGCGGCCTGAATCGGAATCTCGAACTGCTGCTTCGGCAGTATCTCTTTCAGCTTGACGGTGATCGCCTGACCGCGCTTGTAGGCGAAGTCGCGGTGCACGATGATACTCAAAGCATCGATTACTTCCCCGTTGATCAGAATATCCATCTTAACCAGGTTGGATTTACGGTAACCGGTCAATGTATAGTCAAGAGAAGCATAGCCTCTGGATACGGATTTCAGTTTATCGAAGTATTCGAATATGATCTCGCTCAAAGGCATGTCATAGACCAGCTGGTTGCGGTTGGTATCGATGTAGATCATGTCCTTGTATATGCCGCGTTTGTCCTGAGACAGCTGCATGACAGAGCCCATGTATTCATTCGGAACCATGATCGAAGCTTCCACATACGGTTCTTCGATGAATTCGATCAGATTGCTGTCAGGCATCAGGCTCGGGTTATCGATGTATTTGACACTGCCATCCGTCATCGTAACTTTATAGATGACCGAAGGAGCCGTGGCGATCAGATTCAGATTGTATTCCCTTTCCAGCCTTTCCTGAACTACTTCCATGTGCAGCAGTCCCAGGAATCCCAGACGGAAACCGAATCCCAGAGCCTTGGATGATTCCGCTTCAAAAGTCAGGCTGGAATCGTTAAGCTGCAGTTTCTGCAAGGCATCTCTCAGATCGTTGTATTTGTTGTTGTCAGTCGGATACATGCCGCAGTAGACCATCGGGTTCATTTTCCTGTATCCCGGCAAAGCTTCTGCGCAAGGATTTTCGTTCAGGGTGATCGTATCTCCGATATGAATATCCTGAATGGATTTGATCGAAGCGCAAAGATAACCGACTTCTCCGGCAGAAAGAGAGCCTTTTTTGACTTCATTCGGCGTCTTGACGCCGACCTCCGTCACTTCGTAGACCGTACCCGTCTGCATGAATCTTATCTTGTCTCCTACCTTGACGTTGCCGTCCTTGATACAGATGAAAACGACGACTCCGCGGTAGGAATCATAGTAGGAATCGAATACCAGGGCTTTTAAAGGCTTTTCTGCCTCCCCTTTCGGACATGGAAGATACTTTACTATACCCTCCAGAACATCCTCAACGTTCTGTCCTGTTTTTGCCGAGATGCATGGCGCATCGGAACAGTCCAGACCGATCACCTCTTCGATTTCCTTCTTTGTTCTTTCGATATCCGCGCTTGGCAGATCTATTTTATTGATGACAGGCATTATCTCCAGATCGTTATCCAGCGCCAGATAAGTGTTCGCCAGAGTCTGGGCTTCTATGCCCTGGGATGCGTCGACGACAAGAATGGCTCCGTCGCAGGCTGCCAGAGACCTTGAAACTTCATAAGAAAAGTCCACATGTCCCGGGGTATCGATCAGATGAAAAACATAATCCTGACCGTCCTTTGCATGGTACTTCAGCTGCACGACATTCAGTTTGATCGTGATCCCTCTTTCCCGTTCCAGATCAAGAGAATCCAGGATCTGATCCTGCATCTCTCTTTTGGACACGGTCTCCGTCAGTTCCAGGATCCTGTCCGCAAGCGTAGACTTGCCGTGGTCGATATGTGCGATGATGGAAAAATTCCTGATTCTGTTTTTATCCAAGGTGCTCACCCGTTAGTGTCCTGCCTGCGCCATTATAGAATGACCTGGCATCCATGGAACCCTTTCCTTCCGGTCTGATCCGGTATACTTTTATGAAACCGTCATTGCAATCCAGACGTAGATAGTCATCTTCCAGTCCCTTGAATATGCCTGGATCCGTATGATCGTTCAGTTCAAAGAAAGCTTCTTCGATCTTGTATTTTCTGTCTTTCATGATGAAGTAGCATCCCGGCTGCTCCAGCAGTCCACGGATGTGATCATATACGGTTTTTGTATTATTCTTAAAATCGATGTGTTCCGTCTCTTTATCCAGAAGATGGGCGTAGGTCGCCTGAAAATGGTCCTGTGAGACGGGTTTTACTTTCTCTTCAAAGATATCCGGCAGTATCTTTATCAGCATATCCAACGCAAGCCTGCTCATCTTTTCGAACATCGTTGAAGCGGTATCGTGAATGCCGATATCCACCGTTTCCTGATACAGGATATCCCCTTCATCCATCTTCTCGTTCATGTACATGATGGTCATGCCGGTTTCGGTTTCTCCGTTCATGATGGCCGTCTGGATCGGAGATGCTCCGCGGTATTTCGGCAGCAGTGAACCATGCGTATTGATACAGCGGTATTTCGGATAATCCAGCAGCGCTTTTGGTATGATCTGTCCATAGGCTGCCGTGATGATCAGTTCCGGATCCAGTTTCAGGATCTCTTCGTATTCGTTTCTGATCTTTGCAGGCGTAATGACCGGCAGATCGTATTCTAAGGCCGTTTCCTTGACTTCTGAAGGCTTTAGCACGTGTTTCCTGCCAAATACCTTATCGGGCTGCGAAACGACTCCTACGACGTTAAAACCGGCATCTAAAAGACCCTTCAGAATATCTGCGGCAAACTGCGGCGTTCCCATGAATACGATCCTTTGTCTGTAGTTCATAACATTACTATTATACAATAACTGTCTTTGAAGAAAAATCATCCCGGAATGAGGATGTTTTCTGTTTTATCTGATGGAATCCGAGCTGACCGGAAAGGTAAAGTAGGTATCCGGATACGGTTCGTTTTCCAGAGTGAAGTGCCACCATTCTTCGGGAAGCGGCCTGTATCCGTATTTCATCATCACTTCCCGCAGCAACATCCTGCTCTTTTATTGTTCTTCAGTAAGATCCGTATAGTCGGGGTGACTCAGTTCTCCGAAATAATCGAAGGTTCCGCCCATATCGACTTCTTTCCCTGTCCCCATGTCGAAAAGCGTCAGATCTACTGTGCTGCCTCTGCTGTGACCGGAATGTTCCATGATGTATCCCTGCGGAAACAGGACATCTTTTTCCAATTCAGGATAGAAGTATTCTTTCATGCGCATATCGTCTTTGTCCAGTGCCCAGTTCATGAAGTGGGTTACGGCTTTCTGGGGTCTGTAGGCATCGAAGATCTTCAGACGGTAGCCCTTTGCGACAAGTTCGTCACTGACTTGTTTTAAGGCTTCCGCGGCTTCTTTGCTTAGGATAGCCACCGGTTCTTCGTATCCGTCTATCCTGTCTCCTACGAAGTTGTATGTCGAGTAGTAGCGGATCTCAAGAATCACATCAGGAACGGCTTCCGACAGAAGAACAAAACCGGATGCATCATCTGAGTACTTGATTTCACCGTCTTTCGGAAATTCTTCTCTTTCCCCGTTTTCGGCAGCACATCCGCAGATCATTGTTAACGTTGATATCAGCAGCATTACGACTAACCCTCTTCTTTTCATAATCGCATTCTTCTCTTTTTGTTGGAGAATTACCTTTCTTCTCCAATTATAATGCCTTTCAAGGGATGTTTGTACGAATGAGAAAGCATCTGCCGCTTTGTTTGTTAAAGATTTACGCTATTTATTGCATTTTTCAGCTTATTTGCTTATAATAAATAAGCAAATCGAAAAGGAGGTTATATGGCAAATATTAAGTCTCAAAAGAAGAGAGCTCTGACAAATGCAAAAGCGAACTTAAAGAACAGTTCTGAAAAGTCAAGACTGAAGACCGCGATCAAGAAAGTCAACGCTGCCGTAGCTGCCAACGACAAGGAAGCCGCTGTCAAAGCATTCAATGACGCTAATGCACTTCTGGACAAAGCTGCAACAAGCCATTTAAAACATAAAAACTATGTTGCCAGACATAAAGCTCGTTTAGCTAAAGCTGTAGCAACATTGGGTTAAGAAAAACATACAGGCACCTAAGGTGCCTTTTGTTTTATTTACATTTTTCACCGATATGAAAAAAAACAGAGGCGACCGCTGTTTCATACACAGTGAGTCCTTTTTTCTGTTTCTTAATCTGTATAAACCTTTCTGGATATTTCGCTGCAGATAACTGCCTGTCTTAATTCCGGCCGATGTTCAACACAGGTGATCAAGGTCAAAAGACTGTCCTTCTCCCGGATCCGTTTTCCGGTGTCGTAGACTGATAGTTTTTCAATTAATGCGGCATAATCTTTAAAGGATTCCATATCATGATTCACATCCGTACTGACGATCTCCAGCTGTTCTTCTTCTCTTGCATCAAGGATCAGCACCGCACGGATTTCATAAGTCCGGATCTCGTTGTCCAGAACCAGTTTCAGCGAACTGTTTCGGTCATAGTTTTCTTTCTTAAGCAGCAGATCCAGAGGAGTGAACTGTTTCGAACCTGATGGATCGTAGTCCCTGGCAAAATGATGTCCGTAGATGATCAGATTCCGATCGTCCAGACTGTTGCGGTAATCCATGAATACGGAACCGCCTTCCTCGTATCTGTCGTATGCTCCGGTCTTCCAGTTCTTCCAGATGTATACGTCATTGCCTGTATATTCTTCTATATCGGCAACCGTTTCCCCTTCTGCCGTATAGAACACATAGGCGTTCCCGTTTTCATCATAAACATCCTTTGCCTGTACGAAAGGAAGGTCAATCAGACCGGAATCGAATATGATCTGGCCCGCATAGTCAGAATTGATTGCCTTGTTTTTCAGCCAGATATCCCGGTATTCCGAAGGCATCGGATCCGCTTTCTCTGCTGTTTCCGTAAGATTAGTCTTTACAGGCCGGCTGTCTATGTGCAACCATGCGACAGTAATGCCAAGAATCATCAGCAGAATACATAGCGGTCTGTTGATTCCGGACTGTTTTCCTGTTTCTTCGACCATAACGGTTTCTTTCTTTAAATGTCTTGGAGCATAGGTTTCCTGTGTATTCTTTTCTCTTTTCATCTTTCTTACTTCCTATAAATAATTACCGGAAAAAAGAAAGATTCCTAAATAAGCGTTAAAAAAGCTCCATAAAGAAGCTTTTTTGTAATGATTTTAACAATAGTGAGCCTTACATCTCGACGTTGTGGTAGACTTCCTGAACATCATCAACTTCATCCAGAAGGTTCAGCAGTCTCTGCCACATTTCCTTGTCGTGTTCGTCTGTCAGCGTGACATATTCCTGCGGAAGCATCTTGATCGCACAGACTGAATACTCGCAATCCGGAATCAGTGCATCGATCGCTTCCTGCGCCTTGTGCAGATCGGCAGGAGCCGTATAGACGGTCATTTCGCCATCCTCTATTTCGATATCGTTTACATCGACATCCGCCTCAATCAGCGTATCCAGCATCTTATCTTCATCTTCGTATTTGAATGAAAGGACACCCAGATTGTCGTAGTTGAATGATACGGAGCCCTTGACGCCCAGCTTGCAGTGAGCCTTGTTGAAACACTGGTTCATGGCTGCAACCGTCCTGTTGGAATTGTCCGTCAGACAGTCGATGATAACGGTAGCCCCGTTAGGACCGATTCCTTCATATCTTAATGCATCGTAAGATTCATTGCCCCCGCCCTTGGCTTTTTCGATCGCTCTTTTGATAACGTCGGCAGGAACCTGATTTGCTTTCGCTTCTTTGATCTTGGATCTTAATGTAAGGTTCATATCCGGGTCAGGAACGCCGGATTTGGCAGCGATGTAGATCTCCTTGCCATATCTAGAATAAACTTTTGATTTCATTGCGGCAGTCTTAGCCATTGCCGCAGCTCTAACTTCATGCGCTCTTCCCATAAATCGTACCTCTTTTTTTCTTTTATTATTTTAATACGATTTGTTTCATTTTTCTACAAAAAAACAGGGATGACTCTGCATCCCTGTTTATCATGCTTTTAATGCTTCGTTAACCAGCTCGGTAACTTCTTCTTCCGTCTGGCACTTCAGCGCTTTGGCGGCAAGTTCTTCCATCTGCTTCTTGTTGAGTGAAGTGATGATTCTTCTTGTCGGCAGGATCCTTGAAGAGGACATGGAGAATTCGTCAAGTCCAAGTCCCAGCAACACCGGAGCAGCCATCGGATCTCCGCCCATTTCGCCGCACATGCCGCACCATCTGCCTTGCGAATGCGCACCGTCGATGGTCATCTTGATCAGTCTCAGGATCGAAGGATTCAGCGGCTGATACAGGTAGGCAACTTTCTCCGACATTCTGTCGGCAGCCATGGAATACTGGATCAGGTCGTTGGTTCCAATGGAGAAGAAATCCGCATATTTTGCGAACTCGTCTGCCAGTACGGCAGAAGCCGGAATCTCAACCATCATGCCGATTTCGATTTCATCCGATACGGCAACACCTTCCTTCTTGAGTTCTTCCTTGGTTTCAAGAACAAACTGCTTAGCATTTCTGAACTCATTGATCGTAGCGATCATCGGGAACATGATTGCCAGTTTTCCGTAGACGGAAGCTCTCAGCAATGCTCTGACCTGCGTCTTGAAGATGTCCTTTCTATCAAGACAGAGTCTGATTGCGCGGTAACCCAAAAACGGGTTCATCTCAGGATCGAATTCGAAGTACGGAAGCTTCTTGTCGCCGCCGATGTCAAGTGTTCTTACTACGACACGGTGACCCTGCGCTCTTTCCAGAACGACCTTGTAGGCTTCAAACTGCGCATCTTCGCTTGGGAAGTCATCCGTGGATTCCATGTACAGGAATTCCGTACGGTAAAGGCCTACGCCCTCCGCACCGTTCTCCAGAACACCGTCCATGTCTTTCGGAGAACCGATATTGGATACCAGTTCAACCTGATGACCGTCCAGAGTAATGGATGGCTTGTCCTTCAGTACCTGAAGCGCTTCCTTCTCTTTCAGGAAAGCGTCTCTTCTTTCGGTATATTCTTTCAGTTCTTCTTCGGTCGGATTGATGATGACGGTGCCTTCCTTGGCATCCAGAATGATCTTGTCTCCGTGCTTGCATCCGGCCATGATACCGGTACATCCGACAACCGCCGGAATACCCAGAGATACAGCCATGATCGCGGCATGAGAAGTCTTTCCGCCGATTTCCGTAACGAAACCCAGGGCATACTTCTTGTTGAGCTGTGCCGTGTCAGACGGGGTCATCTCTTCAGCTACGATAACGACTTCTTCATCGATAGCCGTAAGATCAGGAATAGTCTGACCCAGAATATTGCATAAAAGTCTGAATGATACGTCCTTGATGTCTGCGGCTCTTTCCTTGAAATACTCGTTGTCCATTGCCTCAAACATGCCGATCATCATATCGGAAACCTGTTTTGTCGCATGATCTGCCGTTGCACCGCCTTTGATCATGTCGGCGATCTGATTGGAATACTCCGGATCCTGAGCCATCATCAGATGGGCATCAAAGATCGCAAGTTCTTCTTCTGCCAGTGTAGCGCTGGCTCTTTCCTTGATCGCTTCAATATCGCTGATGGTTTTACTCAGAGCATCCTCAAAAACCTTAAGTTCCTTTTCCGGATCTCCCTGTGCTTCATTGATCACGATCTCTGGCTGTTCAAGCTTATAGACCTTACCGATCGCTATTCCGCTTGAAGTCGCTATTCCTTTTAACATAGATTAACCCCCTCATTTTCTAACATCATTATACTTTTTTTAGTAATCACAGACAACGCAGAAACTCGGAATAAGCCTTTCTGCGATGACGGTAGTAGGAAGGAGCGGAGAAGTATTCCAGATACCATTTGCCGCTTCTTCCTTCAATCACTTCCTTCTGAATGATCAGTCTTTCTTTTTCACCTAACCCTTCCGCTACGTTTTCAATATGCGAGACGATACGACGATAGGCTTTCAGCCTTTCATAACTGGTATGAATGATGTCTTCTTCCGTCTCTTTGATGATACGCTTGCTGTTTAAATAGTTTCTTGACAGTAATTCAATTTCGAATTTTTCTTTATTCATGTTTTATCCTTTTTTCAAAGGATCAAAGACATCGTATCCGATAAATAAACTATTCCGTAACTTCTAGAAGACCATATCCTCCGTCGTTTCTCTTGTAGACGACAGCCAGTCTTTCGCTGTCCGTGTCCTTGTATACAAAGAAGGAATGAGACAGCATCTCCATATGCATAATTGCCTCATCCAGTACCATTTCTTCCGCATAGACCGTCTTGGTCCTGACCGGCGTATCTTCATCAGTATCGTTTTCCACTACAAAGTTCTCCGCCAGAGAATCCTTGTGTCTTCTGGACAGACGTCCCTTCTGTCTTCTGATCTGATCCTCCAGCTTATCGATCGCCAGATCGACCGCAGTCGAGAAATCCTCATGAACGACTTCTGATCTCATCAATCCTACTTTCGTAGGAACATTTACTTCTACTTTGAGGCCACCGTTATAAACCTTAACCGTTACTCTTGCGCTCTGACTCTCATCAATGACGACGTACTTGTTCAAAGCGGAGAGACGACCTTCGATCTTTTCTCTCATCTTGTCATTGACAGTCACATTTTCACCATAAATCGCGAATTTCATAAGTCTACCTCCTCTATTTTATTCAGACTCTACGACGAGTTTTATCAGCCATTTATAAACCAGAAACAGTCCATAGGCATCCAGGGAACAGTATTCCTTCAGATTCTCTATGATCTCATTCCCGTTTTCTGCCGTGTTCTTATCGATATTACGCCAGTTGTATACCGCCTCCATGCCATCATAGATATCCAGAGAATCATAGGAATAGTTGGAACAGATATCTACCAGTTTCTTCAGCGTATAGTTTCCCTGCATTCTTACGTCATAGACGTAGCCTTCCACAAACGGAACGGCAAGATCGGTGAAGCGGGCGATGATCCGATCCAGTTTTTCCTTATACATCGGGAAGATATCGCCAAGTTCCTGAAGTCTTAAACATTCCGCTCCCGTGGCGTTATAGGCCAGAATCGGCCCTTTTTCCGGCAGGTATTCAATCAGTGCTTCAACGAATTCCCTGCGGCAGTCTCCTGTAGATACGAAGGTGCGGTGTTCCATGTGCCCGTTTTCATCGATGTAGTACAGGGCGAATTCAAAACACAGTACATCCAAGGGTCTCATTTCCCGATAGGCGGGAATCAGATACCTGTCCCATTCGAAGTCGATAAAAGAGATCGGTCTGTCGTTAAGCTTCTTAAGCCACTGCCTTAACGCCAGACGGTCACAGAACAGCCCTCCATCCCTGGAAGCCATGATCTGGGCATACTGGACCTTGTTTCCCTCAACCTGTCCAGGATCGGCATCTTTCAGCAGTCTAATCCCCTCTTCGTACATCCTGTTTTTGTTCTGACTGGAAACCAGCGTCAGAATACTGTCGTCTTCCAGCAGCTGTTCATCCGGGAAACATTCGTCGTAGAATTCGCACAGCCCGTTCTGATGACAGGCACGGCTCTTCTGTGAAACGATTGTCTCAGATTCAGCCTGTTTCATTTTCCGGATCACGGATTCATAGTCGAATTCGCTCTGAATCACCTGTGCGAAAATGCTGCGGCCTTTAAAGGTATCCGTGCAAAGAAAGAGTTTCTTTGGATTCAGTCTGCCCCTGTTGACATAATCGCCGTTCATGTAGATGACAAAGATGTCGCTTACCGGGATCCCCTGTTTCTTCAGAAGCTGGGTACAGATCCGGTAATTGATCAGATCCAGATCCTTGATCTGGGTCCCGTAATAGACAAAATACAGATCAAAACCTCTGTATGTCTTATGAATAAAAGGAACGTTTATCCTCAGTTCATCTTCCACGAAACGCGGATGAACGAACCAGTCGTAGTCTTTTTTCGCTTCCAGAAACTTCTCCGGAGGATCGTTTCTTTCACCGGTGAAACATTCTTCTATACCCAAAAACTCTTTGATCAGATCGACAATGTTTTCATCTGACCTTAAGTAAGGACGATATGGATTGCTGGAGTTTATGCTATAAAAGTAGTAACGCGGACAACGTATGAACTTTTTGATATCACTGATATGATACATATCCACCTCTAATTTGATTATAACATACGAAAAAAGGTCTTACGACCTTTTGCTTAAATATTCTCTTTTCTTTTGATGTCTTTGAATACCCTGAATATGGATTCAAACACGACCATGATCTCCAGTCTGCCCAGAAACATGCCGATAATTGCCGTCCAAAGGATCACCGGACTGGCGCTGTAGCCGGTTATGCCCAGGGATAGACCGACTGTCGAGATGGCCGATGCGAATTCAAACATAGAATCCTGAAGCGAATATCCATACAGGGTAAATATCAGCGATCCGGCGAAAAACAGGATCAGATAAAACAGGATGTAGCTCGTCATGGAAGAGATCTCCGAATCGGTCAGTTCCTGTTTCTTGCCTATTCTTTCGATGTAATGCGTTTTGATCATGCGTCTGTTAGAAACGGTATCTTTAAGAGAATAGTAGATTCCTTTCAATGCAACAATGATTCGATACTGCTTGATACCGCCGCCGGTAGACTCGAGATTCCCTCCGAACAGCATAAGCAGGATCATGAAAGTGATGAATCCGCTTGGAAGCAGCGACATGTCTTTCACGGAAATAAATCCGGTCGTAGTGATGCTGGTAACAAACTGGAACAGAGCGACGCGGATCGCTTCAGGTGCATGATCGGTAAAATGATATTGCAGCAGATTCAAAGCCATAAGCGGAAAAACGGAAATAAAGACAACGATAAAGAACTTGCTTTCGCAATGATGCCAGATATTTCTGAATTTTCTTCTTACCAGGCTAAGATGCAGCAGGAAATTGGTCTGTCCCAGCAGCATCAGCAATATCGTTACGATCTCTATTCCGATGGAATGATAGGCATAGATGCTTTCATTACGTACGGAGAAACCTCCTGTAGACAGAGCAGCGATCGATGTATTCACCGCATCGAACAGAGGCATTCCCAGGAAAGTATAGGCAACGATTCCAAATAGAATGTATGCGGAATAGAAGGTCAGGATCAGTCTGGCGGATTTGGCCAGATTCGGCATCAGTCTGTCGTTGTGCCCTTCGGCGTTGTACAGATTCAGACCGTATTTGTCAGAAAAAGCGCAGGTCAGGATCAGAACCAGACCTACTCCGCCGACAAACAGAGTAATGCTTCTGAAAAGAAGAAATACATGAGGGGTGTTCTCGACATCGACAACGGAAAGACCTGTCGTAGAGAAACCGCTGGTCATTTCGAATGCGGCCTGTGTAAAGCTGTAGTCTCCCTTAAGCATCCATGGTACTGTACTGATCAGAATAGCGCAGAGCCAGATCAGTACGACCAGCAAGGCGTCATAGTGTCTTTCCAGACGGATGATCTCCGTTTTTCTCAGCGAATGATGAACCAGCCCGCCGCAAAGGATCGCGCAGAATCCCGGTATCAGAAAGCATGACGCATAAGAGATCTCCTCGGGATAAAATGGCAGGATCACCAGCGGCAGAAGCTGAATAAATCCCGTAACAACGATAAAAATACTTAGATAAAAGAAAACAAGACGGTAATGTTTATTCATTATTTCTTCCTTTTGAATACCTTAAGAACCGCTTCTCTGTTCTCTTCGTTGGTCACCAGCAGAACTTTATCATCAGCCATCAGCTGGGTATTGCCGTTTGGAATGATGGACTTCTGTCCGCGGATAATGACGCTGATACTTCCGATATCCGATATGCCGATGTCCTTCAGGCACATTCCTTCGACACGCAGTTTATCCGTTATTTTTAGTTCAACAATGATTATTTTCTCGTCTTCCAGACTGAGCGAATTGATCAGGTTTTCGATAGAGGCGGCATTCCTGATCTGTTCACCGAGAATGTAGGTTGAACTAAGAACGCTGTCGATGCCCAGTTCCTTGAATATGTCTACGTTTTTAGGATTAGTTACCGTTGAAATACAGCGTTTCACATTCAAAAGCTTCTTTGCCGTCTGACAGGCAACGTAGTTTTCCATGTCGTTCTTGGATAAAGCAATGAAGAGTTCCGCGTTTTCAGCCCCGACTTCCCGCAGATCGCTTTCTCTGGTTGCCTGTCCATACATGACAGGGATGTCGTTATTCATGCTTAGATAGCGGCAGGCTTCTTCCCGGTTGTTGATTACGATCAGATCGTTATACCGGTTGTGGTATTTATGAATGATGTAATCTGCGCTGTGCATGCCGTTGGCAATCACGATCTTCATTTCTTTTCTCCTTTCATCAGATCTGAAAACTCGTTTAGAGACAGATCAAAAGGACAGATACAACGGACGTTCTCGTTGACGATCTTGATTTTTCTGGAATCGGTGAGACGTATGTAGATCTCTTTCAATCCGTACCGCTTGATGCAGATATCGGAAAGAAAGATATTCGTATTGTCGTCATCGGTAACAAATAAGGCTCTATCGACATCCTTGATCCCATTCTCTTCCAGGAAAGAAAGATCCGTAGCATCACCCGTTTCAACAAAACCGCTGAAATCATCGAGTTTAGCGATTTTTTCTTTATTCTTATCGATTAAAAGAACGTTTCTGTTCTCTTTCTGCAGTTTTTTGGCGATATTGCTTCCAATCCGTCCTGCTCCAACAACGATCGTATTAACATTGCTGCTCATAATTCATCCCCCAGATTCCGGTGACTGATTTACCGTATGCTTTAATGCGGTTTTTTGTCATCACCCGATAAATAATGATAAGCATCAGAAACGATGCTTTCATGGAAAATATTATAATCACTTAATCTCTTTTTCACAAGATTCCCTGAAAGGGCAAAAAGGATCGCTAGATCCTTTCAAGTAAAACCAACTCAATTCCAGTTCTAAAGACTAATCTTCTATCCAGCAGGCATAAAGCTTCATGGAACCGCTGATTTCCATATTCTCGTCCCATAAAGCTGTACAATCGGGAGATATCGACCATCCTTCGAATAAATACCCTTCTCTTTCCGGAATCTGCATGTCGATTTTCTCGCCATACATCTTCTTCTGTGCTTCTACAGGCGTTCCGCCTCTGGCGTCATATTCGATAAGAAAACCGCGGTTGTTTAATCCGATCACCAGGGCCAGGATCAGAAGCACAGCAAGGACCGCTATAATGCGATCCAAAGTCTTAACGGAGATATGAATGTCTTTGTAAATGTTATGCAAACTAAGAGGCGAAACCGCAGTTTCGCCTTCCTTGTTTTCGTTTTTTTCTTTTATCTCTTTCTCTTCCATTATTTCTTGGTAAGATACTTACGCATATCTATCGCACAGGCGATCAGAATGATCAGACCCTTGATGATATACAGCATGTTGGCTGAAACAGAAAGGAAGTTCAGACCTGTAAAGATGACCTGCAGAAGCAGAACGCCGACAAGAACGCCGGAAATCTTTCCTGTACCGCCGACAAATGATACGCCGCCGATGACGCAGGCTGAGATTGCATCAGATTCATAGTTCTGACCGGTTGCGGCTGTTGCAGAACCGATACGTGCAGCATCAAAGAAACCGGTAATCGCATACATGACGCCCGCCAGCATGAATACCATGATGATGGTCTTCTTGACATTAACACCGGATACTTCGGCTGCAGTCGGGTTGGAACCTACGGCAAACATGTTTTTTCCAAAAACGGTCTTGTTCCAGATAAACCAGATGATGACCGTGAAGATCAGGGCATACAGGACATACATTGGGACGGATACGGTTCCGATCTTGAACAGTGTTCCGGTAATCAGTTCCTTGTAAGGCTCGATCATGCCGGAAAGAGACATGCCGTTGTTGGTTCCTCCCTGCATGTACAGCAGGATGATGCCATAGGTTATCAGCTGTGTAGAGAGCGTTACGATATAAGGATGCAGAGAGAATTCCGCTACGGAGAATCCGTTGACGAAACCGATCAGGGCTCCTACCGCGATGACAATCAGCAGCACCAGAGGAATAGGCAAAGCCTGAGTCAGCTGCGGCCAGATCTTGGATACGTTAGTCAGCAGTGATGCGGTTATGACCGATGAAAGACCGACGATTCTGCCGGCGGAAATATCCGTTCCTGCAAGTACGATACATCCGGCAATACCTAAGGCGATCGGCAGTTTTGCTGCAGTCAGTGAAAGGATGTTTATGATTGAAGCGACACCAAGGAACTTAGGCCTTTTTATCGCAACATAAATGACAACCAATGCGATAATGATATACATCGCATTGTTCAGAATCAGGTCTAGAATTTTTTTTCTGTCTATTTTCTTATTCATGGAAACCCCCTTATTAGACATATTTTGCAGCAAGAGTCATGATCTCTTCCTGTGAGGTCTTTCTGGCATCTACTTCTCCTGCCAGTTTTCCTCCCGACATGACCAGAATACGGTCGCAGATTCCAAGCAGTTCAGGCATTTCTGAAGAAACAACGATTACCAGTTTTCCTTCCTTTGCCAGCTTCAGGATCAGTTCATAAATCTCGTACTTGGCGCCGACATCGATACCTCTTGTTGGTTCATCCAGAAGCAGGATGCTAGGATTCGTAAGCAGCCATCTGGTGATGATGACTTTCTGCTGATTACCGCCGGACAGATTCTTGATCTGTGTTTTCTGGTTTGGCGTCTTTGTCTTTAACGTATCAATGCCCCACTGTGTGGCTTCTGACATCTTCTTGTCATCCAGCATGATTTTTCCTTTAAGATATCTTTCCAGTGATGATACCGTGGAGTTTGCCTGAATGTCTCTGACACCGAAAATGCCGGTTGCTCTTCTTTCTTCCGTAAGCATTGCGAATCCGTTCTTGATTGATTCGCGCGAGTTACGGTTCAGTACCCTCTTTCCGTCGACATAGATCTCTCCGGATCTTCTGGTGGCGATACCGAAAATGTTTTCCAGCAGTTCCGTACGTCCGGCTCCGTCAAGGCCGGCTACACCGAGAACCTCGCCGCGATATCCGGTAAAGCTTACATCTTCCAGCTTGGAATACTCGGCTGACAGATTCTTCACTTCCAGATACTTGTCGCCTACGACATTATCTTTCGGCGGATAGACATTAGTGATCTCTCTGCCGACCATCAGCTTGATGATCTCGTTCATCGTGACGTTCTTTGAGTCTTTTGTAGCGATGTACCTGCCGTCTCTCATGATCGTCACTTCATCGGAAATGCGCAGGATCTCATCCATCTTATGAGAGATATAGATGATTCCGCATCCTCTGTTTCTTAAGTCATTGATGATCTTAAACAGATGCTCTACTTCTACTTCCGTCAGGGAGGAAGTAGGTTCATCAAATACAATGACCTTCGCGTTATATGATACTGCCTTGGCGATCTCAACCATCTGACGCTGAGATACAGGCATCTCTGACATAATTGTTTTAGGATTTACGTTGATTCCTAAATCCTTGAATACTTCCATTGTCTGTTCATACATTTTCTTTTCTGAAACGACCGGAAGTTTATCCATCATCGGAAAACGTCCAAGCCACATGTTGTCCATGACATTTCTCTTTAAGGCCTGGTTCAGTTCCTGATGCACCATGGCGACACCATGTTCAAGGGCGTCTTTCGAGTCCTTGAAATTCACTTCTTTGCCATCCAAAAAAATCTTTCCTTCATCTTTATGATAGATACCGAAAAGACACTTCATTAGCGTTGACTTGCCGGCTCCGTTTTCACCCATCAGGGCATGGACCGTACCCGCTTTCAGTTCAAGCTGAACATCATCCAGAGCCTTAACGCCCGGGAATGATTTCGATATGTGTTCCATTTTCAACAGAACATTCTTTTCACTCATAGATAACCCCCTAAATAGAGTTCATTAACAAATATGCAGTCACAAATAAATGTGACTGCATATCATTTGTTTGACTGTAGTTGGAATTATTCGCCGTTGTAAGCTGAATAAGGGATATTGACTCTCCAAGTACCAACCAGCTCGTAAGCAGCATTCATGCCTGCGAATGCATCAGCGCCTTCAGCATAGTTCTTAGCGATTGTAGTAACAGCATCAGCCATACCAACAGCATCCTGTTTTACTGTACCGGTCATGGAACCTTCTTTGATAGCGGCTTTTGCAGCATCAGTAGCATCAACACCGAATACTGGAATTACAGTTTCGCCTTCCTTGTTGTAGCCATGGTTCTTCAGTGATTCGATAGCGCCAAGAGCCATGTCATCGTTGTTGGCGATAACCAGCTCGATCATGTTGCCGTTGTCAGCATTGTACTGAGAAAGAACGGTTTCCATGTGCTCGTTTGCAGCAGCGGCAGACCAAGTGCCGTTAGCATCTAACAGATACTTAGTAGTTGCAGCAGCATCGAAGTAAGCCAGAGCAGGCTTGCCGTTAGCTGTTAAGACAGCGTCAGCGTCTTCCTGACCGAACTGAGTTCTGCAGATAGCTTCCGGGTTAGCTTCATCACCCTTGAACATAACATACTGGATAACGCCATCGCCGTTTAAGTCGGTAGCTTCGTAGTTGGCAATCAGATATTCGCCGATCATCTTGCCTTCCATATGTCCAGCCTGTTCGTAGTCAGTACCAACGAATGTAGCACCGGCAGCAGTTAATACGTCCTCAGAAACGCCTCTGTTGAAGAATACGACCTTAGCGCCTGCAGCAGCAGCCTTGTCTAAGATTGTCTTGGTAACATCGTCAGAACCTGAGTCGACCTGGTTAACAACCAGAACCTTTGCGCCAGCTGCTAAAGCAGTGTCGATCTGGTTTGTCTGGTCAGCCTGTGATCCGTTGGCATCATAGTCCTTGTAATTCAGGCCAGCCTTGTCCATAGCTTCATTCATAGCAGCACGTACACTTGAAAGATAAACATCAGAGTATGTGTACCAGAATACAGCTACATCTTCAGCACCTGTAGTAGGTTCGCCGCCTTCATTTCCGCCATTCTTGCATCCTGCAAGAGCGAAAACCATCAGGACAGCTAATAATACACTTAAAAGCTTTTTCATTTGTTTCCTCCCTGGGCAAAAGCCCGTAATCAAATTGTAGCCTATAATGTAAACGATTTCAATGATAAAACTTTCACAATTCTTTCACAATTGGATTTATACAACGAATTTTGTTCCAAATGGCCTTACTCTGACTTCCAGCAGGCAGTCATCACCGAATACAGAAGTCATGGTTTTTCTGAATTCTTCCAGTTTTTCTACCGGTACGATCGCCTGTATCGTTCCTTCAAAACCGCCTCCATGTACCCTGTAGGATCCTTCTTCACCAAGACACATGTCCGCTAAAGCAAGACCTACGGCCAGAGACTGCGATGCCGGACGGGATGCCGGATAGACGTTCTGCAGATATTCAAAGGAAGATCTTCCGGATTCTTTCATCAGTTTCAGGAGTCTGCCGATGTCCTTGCCGATGATGGCTTCCTTTTCCTCGACGGCACGTCTGTCTTCGTTGTAGAAATGGATGGCTCTAAGTACTCCTCTGTCGTTTTTAACCCTTTCTCTGATTCCTTTTAGATCAGATAGAAGTTTCTGCAAAGAAGAATCTGCCAGATATTCCACTCCCAGTTCGTGGGCCACTTCTTTTATCTCTCCAGGAACGGCAGCGTATTCATGAGACAGATCGGAATGATCGCCCTTGGTGTTGACCAGAATCAGCTCATAACCGTAATCGGAGAATGAGAAGTCATAATTCTCGATGATCGGCTTTTTCGGATCTTTGAAGTCGATCGTGACGAAACCGCCCACGGAGATCGCAGTCTGATCCAGCAGACCGCTAGGTTTTCCGAAATATACGTTTTCCGCATACTGACCTACCAGAGCTCTTTCTACCGGAGTGATCTTTTCCTCGTTAAACAGAGCATTGAAGGCTTCAGCAAGCAGGACCTCAAAACATGCGGATGATGAGATGCCGGATCCTACCAGAACCCTGGATTCGCACAACGCATCGAATCCGCCGATGGAATAACCCAGTTCTTTCAGTCTGGCGGCAATGCCTCTGATCAGAGATTCGGAAGTATTGACTTCTTCCGGATTCTTTTCCAGATCATTCAGATCGACCGGCTTAACCTTAAAAGCGCGGTCCGCGTAGTTTACGATATCCGTACCGTTTTTCTTGATGACAGCCAGATTGTCGATATTCAGGCTAGCCGCCACGACATGGCCGTGCTGATGATCGGTATGGTTGCCGCCGATTTCCGACCTTCCCGGAGATGATACGAAATGATAATCCCCTTCCCCGTACATCGCATAGGCATCCTCCAGCAATGCCAGATAACGTTTCTTTTCCGCTTCCAGATTCTTGCTGCAGATGATCTTCTCCAGCAGTTCATTGATCTGATCCGAACAGATATAGTCTTTTAATTGTCTGTATTCCATATTCCTACCCCAGATGCGATTTACCAATCATTGCCGCTCCAAGTACGCCAGGTTCCGCAAGTTTTGCCTTAAGGATCGGTACTTCGCCCATTGCCGGATGCGCCATGGACTTGTAGTAGGCTCTTACCAGATCGAAGTACTGATCGGAAGAATGGGAACATCCACCGCCGATAACGAAACAGTCAGGTGCGCAGATCGCCGCAATATTCGCCAGACAGGTCGCAAAGTCTTTGGACATCTTGTCGATGATGCCTAAGGCAATCTCGTTTCCTTCTGCCGCCAGAGCGAACACTTTTCTGGAAGAATCCGCTTCTTCCCCGATCAGTTCTTTTCCTTTCAGGCCGATTGCCGTTCCCGATGCGACACTTTCTACGCCTCCCCGATTCAGATGGGCATAGACAGGATACTGTTTCGCTTCCGGATCAACGATGACGTTTGCCACTTCGCCGGCATATCCTTTGTGACCGGAAATGATCTTTCCATCTACGACCAAAGCGCCGCCGATGCCTGTTGAATGCGTCAGATAGTAGACTTCATGGTAACCTTTTCCTGCACCCAATACAGCTTCCGCCAGACCGGCAGCGTTTGCGTCATTATCCAGAAAGACCGGAAGACCTGTTACCTTGTGCATGTTGTCGGCAAAAGGATAGTTCTCGCATCCCGGAATATTCGTAGCCTGGGTGATGACGTTTCTTTCTCCATCGACCGGCCCAGGAATGGCAAGACCGATTGATTTGACATCCGTCAGATCAAACTGGCTCAGCAGTTCCAGAATATTCGCTTCGATCTTCTCAGGCCCCTCCAGGCCATGGGAAGGCGCAATGACATCCTTGATGATTTTCCCTTCTTCGTCAACCTGCGCGATACGCACGTTTGTACCGCCTAAATCAATACCGATATAGTAATTCATTATCTGTTTACCTCTTCTGTCTATATTATATAATGCATTGTCCGATTATTTGTCGAAGAAAAACAGTATTGTCACAATACTGTTTCTTCGTTTACGGATACCGATCCAATCAGATCGTAGTCTTTATAGCCCGTTATCGTGATCGGATAGAACGAACCGATCTGCAGTTCCTGATCCGTCCTGATGTATACGACTCCGTCGATGCCGTCCGGTGCAGACATGTAGGTCCTGCCGATGTAACGGTCAAACAGAGATTCATATCTTTCGATCAGGGTGACATAGGTCTTTCCGATCTTCTCCCGGTTCTTTTCTTCAATGATCTGCCGCTGCAGAAGCATCAGTTCCTCATATCTCTGATTCTTTGTTTCTTCGTCGACCTGTTCATCCATCTCACAGGCTTTGGTGTCTTCTTCCGGCGAGAAAGTAAATGCGCCTAAGGAATCGAAACGGATCTCCTTGACAAGTTCCAGTGTATCGCTGAAAGTTTCCGGCGTTTCATGCGGAAAGCCGACGATCAGCGTCGTTCTGATCACGGCATCCGGGAAGTACTTCCGGATCAGGGCGATCTTTTCCCTGATCAGCTGTACGCTGCCTCTCCTGTTCATCAGTTTCAGGATCCGGTCGTTGCCATACTGAATCGGGATATCGAAATACGGAAGAACGCGTCTGCATCTGCTCATTTCGACCAGGAGATCTTCTTCGATCTCATCCGGATA
>JAFONG010000147.1 GCA_017418585.1 Erysipelotrichaceae bacterium
CATCTTCTGGCCATGGAAGAAGAAGACTTCGAGAAGGAAGAGAAGTATCTGAATGAATGGCTGAAACCGGAAGAAGGAAAGTATGAAGTCGATCTTTCGCAGGTAGCCGGACATCTGTCGTATTGCGCGTTTCATCAGAAGGACGAAGAGAAGCAGCACAGATATGCACAGATGGCCATGGAAGACCTGGAGAAACAGCTGCAGAGCTATTCTTTGGATATGACTTTATTCCAGACCAGAAAGTTCCGTCTGCTTACTTTGCTGGGAAGAAGAAAGGAAGCGGAAGAACTTGCGGAAAAGATCCGCAGAATGCCGAAGTGCAGCTTCTGTTCCTATTGCGGCTGCAAGGATCTTGATGCTTTCGAGATGGAAGCGGCCGAGATATTCGGCGATGAAGAAAAGGCTCTTGCTCTGGCGAAACAGGGCAATGAAAGATGGCCGGATGAAGAAGACTTCATCGTCACTTTAAGCAGACTGAACAGAAAGGTAAAGAAGGAATGCTGATAGGCATCGATCTGGGAACAACGAATTCGCTGGTCGCCTGTTACAGAGACGGAAAGCCGCAGATCATCGTCAACCGTCTGGGAAAGAAGATTACTCCTTCGATCGTCAGTATCGACGAGAACGATCACGTTCTGGTGGGTGAAACGGCGAAAGAATACGGAATCCTGCATCCGGATCGGACGGCTGCCGTTTTTAAGCGTGCCATGGGAACTTCAAAGAAGTTCGATCTGGCAGAGCACAGCTTCAGTGCAGAGGAACTGTCTTCCTTTGTGCTGCGTTCTTTGAAGGAAGATGCCGAAGAATATCTGAAAGAGAAAGTGGATGAAGCGATCATCTCCGTGCCTGCCTATTTCAACGACAAACAGCGGAAAGCGACGATCAGGGCGGGAGAACTTGCCGGGCTGAAGGTAAGCCGTATCATCAATGAACCTACGGCTTCCGCGATCGCCTACGGCGTCGGAGAGAAAGGCAAGAGCGAACGCTGTCTGGTTTTCGATCTGGGCGGCGGTACTTTTGATGTAACGGTTCTGGAATACTACAGGAACATCATGGAGGTCTATGCGATTGCCGGGGATAATTTCCTTGGCGGCGAAGATTTCACCCAGATCCTGTTTGAGATGTTCATGAAGAGAACCGGACTTGATCAGGAAGTCATCGGTTTCCGCGATCTGAAATACATCCTGAAGGCGGCCGAACTGTGCAAGTGCAGTTTTTCCGAAAGCGACGTCGGCGTCATGAATGTTACGGTTGGAAAGAAGAAATATACGGAAAGCTTTCAGCTGAGCGAATATGAACTCTGTTGCAGGGAACTTCTGGAAAAGCTTAGAAAGCCGATCGAGAAGGCACTGAATGACGCAAGGATAAGCCTGGATGATCTTGATGAGATCCTGCTGACAGGAGGAGGAACCAGGCTTACGATGGTGAAAGACTATGTCAGAAGAATCTGCGGTCTTGAACCTGTTTCGATTCCTGATCCGGAAGAAACGGTCGCAATCGGCGCCGCTCTGCAGTGTGCGATGAAAGAAAGAAGCGCGCAGATCGAAGAAGTCATTCTGACGGACGTCTGTCCGTTCACTCTGGGAACGGAAGTCATAAGAGACAACGGATCGTTTGAGATACCGGGTGTCTATCTGCCGATCATTGAACGCAATACCGTTATTCCGGTCAGCCGGAAACAGACGGTCTATACCGCAAAGGACGATCAGCGCTATGTTACCGTCAAGATCCTGCAGGGAGAAAGCCGCATTGCCGCCAACAATCTGTTTCTGGGAGATCTTACGGTAGAAGTACCTCCGGGTCCGAAAGGCAAGGAAGCGATCGAGGTGACTTATACCTACGATATCGATGCTCTGCTGGAGGCGGAAGTGAAGGTCGTTTCGACCGGTGTCAGCAAGAAGGTAGTCATCCACGACGAGGAACACGAGGAAAGTGAAAACGAGAAACTGAGCCGGATGAAAAGACTTGAGTATCTGAAATTCAATCCGCGGGAGGATGAAGAAAACATGCTGGTGATGCTCAGGGCGGACAGAGTCTATGAAGAGTCTCTTTCTCAGGAAAGGAAAGAGATCGAAGAACTTGTCGAAGCCATGCAGAATGCGCTGGATGAAAAGAACATCCTGATGATCGAAGTTTCAAAAAAGAAGCTTACCGAGCTTCTTGATGAGATCGAAACGGGTAACAGCGATCAGTATGTTGCGTAATGACAGCGACTATGTGAAGAATGATTGTAGTATAAATTTATTAAAAATAATAGTAGAATGCATTAAAGAGAGTATTCTGACCATTTATAGCAACAAGAAACAGCCGCCATATTTACGGTTCAGGGGAAGGAAACTCCTGTTACGCCGGTACCAATTCCTAAGACCGGTATCGATTGAGATTCAGTCGATACGAACACGAATTATCAGAAAGAATAACAAATTCAAAAATACTTCGCTGTAAAGGCGAAGTGTTTTTGTTTTTCAGGATACCCAGTAAATAAGAAGAACGAAAAACGATTCAGATATGTCAGACTGTTGTTAGAAAAACAGTGAGAAAACGGATATCTTTTGTGAGATATATGTCTGGTACCGATAACGTTTCTGAAATATTTTAATCATTTTGAAAAAATGATAGTATAATATTGGTTCACAATGGGTGTCTGGTTTTCATATCCTTTTCTGTTCTGAATCGGATTTGTGATGGGATTGTTAATGATTTGAAAGGCAAGAAGATAGGATGCGTTTCTCTAATCAAAAAATAAAAAAACTAAAGAAGATACTTCAGAAAATAACGCTTGTTGTTTCTGTCTTTTTGGTGTTCGTTACTTCTTATCTGCTGGTTCTTCCGGCGATTTCATTGAATGAAGAAACGGCAGATGAGGATCCGGCAATTGTGACGGAAACGGCATATGATGCATCGGATGAAACAGGAGACTATCAGGATCCTGACGGATACATAGAGGAACAGAATGTAGATACGGGAGCAGAGCATATCCTGACTTTCTTTGACGACACCACATCGGTCATTGTATCGGTTGAAGCGCCGGAAAATGCGTTCCCGGAAGGCACCCGCATGATTGTTACGCCGGTAGAAGCGGAAGAGATCATGGATACGGTCAGCTCAATGGTAAACCGTGTCGACAGCGTTGTTGCCGTAGACATCACTTTCTATGATGCTGATGGCAAGGAAGTCGAACCGCTCGTTCCGATTTCCGTCAGCATGTCTTCAAAAGAAATCGTTCGCAACAACGATCCTCTGCTGCTGCATATCGACAACGAAGGAAATACCGCGATCATCGAAGATACCGAGATATCCGACGACACGCTGGTTTTCGTGTCCGACGCCTTCTCTACTTATGTTCTGGTAACTACGATCGAGGACGTAACGCTTGCCTCGGACGGAAAGAACTATAAGATCACCGTAACCTACAACGAAGACGCAAACATTCCTGAAGACGCAGAGCTTTCCGTGGAAGAGATTCTGGAATCTGACGATTCTTCAGAGTATGACACATATATTGAAAAAACCAGGGAAGCATTGAATCTGGAATCCGATGCTTTTGCTTATGTGCGTTTCTTTGATATCAAGATCGTCGATAAGAATGGAGAAAAGGTAGAAATTGCCGCACCGGTTGATGTTCAGATCGAACTGGCCGACAAAGACACCAGCAAATCTGCAGGAGACAATACGAAAGTCGTACATTTTGCAGATGGTGAAGAAACAGGAGAGGTGATCGATTCCCTGGAAGTAAACGGTGACAAGGTCAGCTTTACGGCACCGGGCTTTTCGGCATATGCGATCGTCGAAGGACCTGCGGCAGTACCGGCCGGATGGCATACGATCTCAACCTTTGAAGAACTGATCGAGAAAGGATCTTCCGGTCTTTATGTCGGTCATGTTCTTGGTTACTATTTCACGAACGCCATCCAATTCAAAGACAATCGAACCGGAATCTTAAAGACAACGCCGGCCCAGACCTATCCTGCCAATGGTGCAGCCGTCTATTATTTTGAACCTGCGGGAAACAACAAGGTCTATGCTTATTGCTATGATCAGCAGAACAACAAGCAGTATGTCTATAACAACAACGATAAGAACCTTTCATTTACGACAGAGGCAAACAAGACAGCCTTTACCGTTGAGGTAAACGACGATGTATTCATGTTCCACAACGGAGCGTGGTACTGGAATATGCAGGGAGGTGAAACCGGCAGCCGTTTCTGCAGCTGGAACACCGCCAACGATGTGAACAACGAGATGCACCTCTGGTATTTCATGCAGACGGAAGAGGACATGTACGATCTCGATGGCAAGACTTACG
This sequence comes from Erysipelotrichaceae bacterium, assembly GCA_017418585.1. GTDB lineage: Bacteria > Bacillota_I > Bacilli_A > Erysipelotrichales > Erysipelotrichaceae > Colivicinus. The sequence goes on from JAFONG010000147.1 coordinate 4,307, forward strand.
GTCTGATGAGCTGGAGCGGAGGCGTTGCCGGTAAAGCACTGATGAACACTTCTTCTATGGAAGGCGCTCTGGACGCCAAGGCGCTGACTGTCATGAGCAATGCTCAGAACAACGACGATAAGCTGTATGTTCCAAACGACAGTGACATTTCCATGTGGACTTTCAAGTGGGTGGAACAGGATTACTATTATCTGATGTCGACTGTCAACGGAGCGACGAAATATCTGAATATCGACGAGAACGGTCTTTCCATGAGCAGCGAATCGTGCCCTATCCGGGTCATTCCGGGAACAGGCATACACGACGGTCAGATCCATCTGCAGGCTTCAGGAAGGACGCTGGC
>JAFONG010000148.1 GCA_017418585.1 Erysipelotrichaceae bacterium
CAAGATTTATCTCTGGTTTCACTACAGTTTCTGTCACTTCTTCTTTTTCCGGTTCTGCTATAGTTTCTGTCACTTCTGTTTCCAGTTTTGCGATAGTTTCTGTCTTCCCTTCTTCTATCACAGCCTTATCCCTATTGAACTCATCGGGTTTATTTACTGTCTCTTGTGGAGTGAAGTCACCAGCATCTGAGTTCTGAGGCTGTTCGGGAATCGAAGGATTGACCGGTGCCGGCGGCTGTGGAACTATGGACTGCTCTTGCTCTTCAATCGTATAGACAGCTTGCACATTTCCGCTATATGCACCGATACCCTGTGCGGTAACAGTGTAAGTTCCCACATCGATCATATCTGTATAAGTAAGGATATAGTCGACGCCCTCTTTGAGAATCCATCGTCCGCTCCGAACGATCATGTCAGGATGTTGAACGGAGCCGGTATACGCGCCGCTTGAAGGCGACAATTCGATGTCAGTGACGTTCTTAACCTTCTCATCTTCCCTAAGTTCGGAAACAACGGTAAAGGGTATGACCACCGAACCAGCTTCTGCCAATTCCCCAATAAATGCGATCTCGATAGTACCGTCACCTGCTTCTACCGTGTTGTTGTAAGTAACGGTGTAATCTTTGTCCTGGATCAAAGTCGGCATTTCATCGAAGTCTTCACTGTCTGCACCTTTTCTGACATTCACTTCAGGCTCAAATGTGTCACCTGAATAAACGCCCATCAGATACTGCACGGCAATATGCAGCTGATCTCCGTCCACTGCACTGTCATGGTTAAAAAACTCCAGATTTGTGCTTCCGCGGAAGACTTCACGTCCATACTCCCTAACAGAGGAGGGAAGTGAAACTTCCTGTAGATCTTCCATATCAGAGAAGGAGTGGTCTCCCACATATGTGACACCGTTATCAATGGAGATATGCCTAATCTCCTTGGTACGCTCGCGCCAGGGAATCTCCAAAGAAGAAGAGAAGTCCGGCATTCTGCCTTTTCCTGAAATGACCAAAGAATTTCCTTTTTTCTCTCCTTCTGCAAGGTCCCAAACCAAATCCTCTCCTATTTTGTGCTCCTCGTCGATATCCTCTATCGGACGGCGGACCCTCTCTGAGACCGTCTGGGAGTATGGATATCGATATGCTGAGGAAGTGGTCACAATAAAATAAGTATAGGACCAGCCGTAAACTACATCTGTATCCACAAAGGAACCTGTCGTAGAGGTTCCAACCAGGAAAGGTAAGATGTTCCAGCGATAAATCTCAAACAATGCTCCTTCTGCGTTGTCCCATTCCAACGTAATGGATGCGCCATCTGTAGAGATACTCTTGATGATAGGACGGTCGTATATCATAGTAGGAGTAGCAGCATCGGCATTTTCCGGCTGTTCATCCACCTTTGAATCGTTAGCAAGTGTTTGCGGATCCGGCAGCTCTTCCGAATCACCGGAAATCATTTCTGTCCCGCCAATCGCTGAATCTTCCGAATCATCAAGGATCGTATCTGTCACGCCAGTCGCTGAATCTTCCGGATCATCAAGGATCGTATCTGTCAAGTCAGCCATAGAATCTTCCGGCTGTCTCTCTTCAATTTCGTTCCTTTCTCCGTCGGTTACTTTTTCAGTATCACCTTCTCCTGTCAGATCTTCCTCTATCGTGCTCTCGGTCCCGGCTTCTTCCCTTATCTCTTCAAAAGAAGCACCTTCATTGATTGTTTCATTCACTGACGCAGCTTCACTCTCATTGTCAATGATGGTTTCTTCACTGGAATTATCTGAACCCTCTTCAATATGCAGTTCTTCAACATCTACAGTTTGCACATCAGAAACAAGAGCTTCCTCCGCCATTACGGAAAAGCCCAACATATTAGTGGCAACTGTAATACCAATGATAAAACTGAATAGTGCTTTTTTCATGGAATCC
>JAFONG010000149.1 GCA_017418585.1 Erysipelotrichaceae bacterium
CAACAGAACGCTGGCTGCCTGCGGAGGCTGCGGACAGGATGTCGACTGCAACGCCGCACAGATCATGACGGTTCTGGGAATCATCAACGGTCCGGACAGCATTCCGGAATACTGGAAGAAACCGATCGGCGACGAGCTCGACACCTACGTCAGAGGTTTGAAGAAGATCTCCATCAGAGAACTGGCACGCCGTACGGCGGACGTTGCCAGAAAACTGAAATAAGAAGTTTTCATCATCAGAAAAAGCCCTGCATACAGGGCTTTTATGATCCGTTTTTTAATATCACTCGGATGTGCGCCATTTTGATTTGTTATACTTAAAATGGAATCATTCATCGATATATCATCATTTAATAAAGGAGGCTCTATGGATACAAACAGAAAAACATTCCATACACCTGACGGAACAGCGATCGCTTCAGCTGTAGTTCCTGATGATTTTGAAATACAGGCGTTGCTGGATCAAAGCTGGCAGTCGGAAACGGTGCCGTTTACCGCCCGTATCAAGGCGTCCGGAAGAGACGGAATCATCCTGATCGCTGATTCAAAACAGATCTATCACGATGTCAGAAACATGGTTGTCAAAGGTCTTCTGGCATTCGTTCCGATGATGGTGAAAAACAGCTATCAGTCGTTCATCGAGCCTGATACTTACCTGAAGCAGCAGGCAGAGGAAATGTTCGGCTACCCGCTGGAGCTAGTGGCCAAGACAGAGCTTCCAAGCCTGATGGGTGCAAATCCCGATTCCGCATTGTCTCTGCTTCAGAATGAAGTAGAAAGATTCTCGGTTCTGATGGAACTCCCTTGTGAAATAAAGGATCACTTATGTGAATCCGTCCTGTACCGCATGGAAGGCAAGCTGGCGAACGGCAAAGATGCAGTCGTGCTGGCAGGAATGGATTATCTGGGTGCCGAAATCTCCTATGGCGGACTCTACGGCGGTCTGAATTTCGACAACATGTATCTGAACGCCACAAAAGAAAAGCTCGGTTCCCTGCTTAGCAAAACAGTAGGCACCGATCTCTCCCAGATCGGCAGTTCTTTCTCCGACATGCTCAAGGGAAAAGAAAAACTGACAATGGATGATCTAATGCACGGAGGCCTTATCGGTAAGGCGATGCGCAAGAAAAAAGAAGATCCAACTCTCGAGTCTGCTCCGCAGGTCAAGGAAGAACCCGTAAAAGATGAATCTGCCGGTTTCGGTCATAGAAAAACCGATCAGGTAACTTTTGGGTCCTATCGTCGTTATTACTGCGTCTGTCTGAAAGAAAACGAAGCGGAAGCTACGCCTTTGTTCCTGAATTTTGTCAGAAGCATTGAGACCGATCCGTCTCTCTTACAGGCGGAAGGGAATACCGTCAATCAGAAGATCACGCAGTCCAGACAGATCGCCGCACAGAATCAGAATCTGGCGATGCAGAAACAGATGCAGCTGCAGCAGATGCAGAGAAAGACCTCGCAGATGATTGCGGATAACGCCAGACACGCATCTGACGGATTGATGGACTCCTGGAACAAGAAGATGGCATCTGATTCACGTATTTCTCAGGCAAGATCTGAAGCCATAAGAGGTGTTGATGTATATCAGAACAGCTACGGTCAGAACGTGGATGTATCTGTATCAGCAGACCATGTATACCAGAACCAGTATGGCGATGTATACGGGGTATCGGGGAATGCGCCTGATCAGGAAACATTGAATAAACTCAATTGGACAGAGCTGAAGAAATAATAAAGAGGTAGATGTAGATGATTATCAAAGACAGCACAAGCGGAAATCCTTTACTGAAATGCGAGCTTCCAAAAGGATACGAGACTCAGGGACAGATGCAGCTGGTTCAGTATCCTTCTAATCAGATCGTTTACGTAGAAGCCTGCGCAAACAAGGGAAACTGTACGATTGCCTATAGAACAGGTGAGTCTTACATATATGAAAAACAGAAACTCAGACCGGCTTTTTCCACTGTTCCCCAGAGTCCTCAAAACGATTACGGCGCCTGGTATGCAACACCTTTGTCCTTAAAGGATCAGCTGGATCAGACGGCTGCAGCGCTGCTGAATAAAAAAGCTGAAGCGAAAGACTACTACGATCTTTCAGAAAACACGGCTGCCAAGGCAAAAGCCGAATTCAACAAACAGATCAGTCAACTGGTGGAAGAGCTGCAGATCGGGGCAAGCGTAACCGCAATTCCGGTTGGGAATATCTTCCGAAATTATCTGCTGGACGGCGGCATGGGTATTTATGAAGATGGAGAAAAGACCCTGGCTGTCTGTTTCTATCGCATCGGCACCGAGGTCGACTTCGTTCAGGGTTACGGAATTATAGAAAACATCACCGGCGAACCGTTCGGTCAAGCCTCCACAGGCCCTTCAATGCTTTCATCTGCATCCTGGAACATTCCTTATATCACCTACATGATTACTGATAGCAAGGAAGATCTGAAAACGTTCATGAACTTCGTCGACAGCGTCGAGATGACGCCGGAACTGCAGAATTACGCGGAACAGAATAGACTTCAGGTTCTGCAATATCAACGCCAGAAAGCGCAGATGGAGACCATGCAGACACAGCAGATGATCAACAACGCCTGGGCGCAGCAGCAACAGGCCTGGGCCGCCAGCGACAGACTGAGAGATTCCATCCATCAGGATCTGGACAACTTCCATAACAATCTGAACCAGCAGATGGCTCAGAACGACATGCGTTTCCAGACCGGTTCATCCTATGGCGAAAGCAGTGACGACCGCATCCAGAGATGGAGACACGAATCCATGATGGGAGTTGATACATACGAAAGAAACGACGGCACTACGGTGGAATATTCCAACTATGCCGATAGAGTATTCGAAAACAATCTGGACAGCACGTCCCATTTCGGAACACATCACTACTATGATGATTATGTTCCGGAAGGATGGCACGAGTTAAAGAAAAAATGAATCAGGATAGGCATTACAGCGCATTTATCTCCTACCGTCATAATCCCCGGGATATTGAGGTAGCGAAACACATCCAGCAGAAGCTGGAGCGTTTTAAGATCCCTGCCCAGATCGCGCAAGAGTGCGGCTACAGCAAGTTCGATCCTTTGTTCCGTGATCAGGAAGAACTGGAAATCACTCCTGATCTTGCCGCCAGGATCAATCAGGCACTGGATAACTCGGATTATCTGATCGTCATTTGTTCTCCTTACTACAACGAATCGAAATGGTGCCTGCTGGAGATAGAAAACTTCTTAAAGAATCATGACCGTGATCATGTTTTGTGCGTGCTCTCTCAGGGAGAACCGCCGGAGATATTCCCTGAGACTCTGTGTCATTACAAGAAGACTGTAACGGACAAAACCGGAAAGAAGAAGACCGTTACCGTTAACAGCGAACCTCTGGCCTGCGATTATCGGGGAAGTTTTAAGGATGCGGACAGGATAGAACTCCCAAGACTTGCTTCGGCGATGATCGGCTGCAGCTACGATGAACTGGTCATGCGTCAGGAGAAGTACCGCAGAAAAAAGCTGACTGCCATTCTTGCCTCTGCATTTGCTGCGGCAGCAATAATTATTTCTTATTTGCTTTATTCTAATGCGGTCATTACCCGCAACTACCGTCAGTCATTAATCAACGAATCCCGTCTTCTTTCCAGAGAGACATTGAATCAGCTTGATGAAGCGGACCGTTACAGCGCCTTGAACAGCGCCTTGAAAGCTTTGGAAGGTGACAGGCCGCAGACCGATGATGCGATCTATGCCTTAAGCAAAGCAGTGAACGCCTATCAGACGCCATATCAGTATACGGAATCCTGGATGGTTGACGTATCGGCGGATATTCAGGATTTCATTATCAGCAAGGACGGAAAACACATTATATATAAGGATTCCGTTTCTCTCCTGCACACCATCAGTATGCCTTCCCACGAAGAAAAAACTTCCTTCTCTCTTGGAAAGAACGTCTATTCCTTTGAAGAAGGAAAACCGGGACAGCTGCTTGCCTACGTGGATGGCACCTTATACTGCGTGGATTATTTAAGTGGAGAAACCCTTTGGGATATCGGAATGAAGTACCAGCAGATCGGTGTCAGCCATATGAGCCGTTCCGGGGAATATGTCGCTACCGCGGATTCCTTTGCGGTGCAGGTTACCGATGATGAAGGTGTTCCATTCCTGAGCATGCCTATGCCAGACGAAGTCGATGCTTACATGAGGGACTTCTGCTGGTCGATGGACGACAAGTATATTGCGGTCAGGCTGAGAGACTTTAACACGGAATACAGTATCGGTGTTTTCGACTTTGATACTTCCGAGTTTAAACAGGTATCCGAACCTCAGTCTGAAATCATATCCTACGGTTTCCTGGAAGATGGGAGACTTTATGTTCTGAGCGATAATAACGCTTCCGTATCTTCAAACGATACCGATTCTTTCAACAGATATGAAGGACATTATGTTTTATCTCTTTATGATCCGTGGGATCTGCTTGTTCAGATAGAATTCTCTCAGGACAGCATCTTTGAAAAAGGGTTTGTCCTGGATGGAGAAGGCGCTTTTACTCTGGTGTTCGGCGACAGGATAAGGACATATGACGATCAGGGAAATCTGCTTCACGACTATTCTTTACAGGATGACGTCTATGAGGTGCTGTATCACAATGGTGATTTTCTTTACCTTGCCTTAAACAACGGTTATAGAGGAATGGTCTGGCTGAATGACGGACACGCTTCCTTCTCCCGCTGCTTCCCGGAAAACAACGAATCCATTCAGGCGACAGGATCCGTCCTGCTGTCTAGTACTTCTTATGTTCTGCTGAAAGACGGAAATCTACGTATCTACGAAAGCTCCTATGACAGACATCTGCAGACGCTTTCTGCCGAGGGTTTCTATTATGCGCCGGAAAGTTTTGTTTCCAGCGATGAATATATGCTGTTAAAGACGGAGGATGAACTGCTTCTGTATCCGCTCTTTGGCCCTGAAAAAGCGAAGCGGATCGAACTGGAACCGGGTCACGCTTATCGTCCTTTGGAAATCCTGGACCATCACTTCTGTGTACTGAAGATCGACGCCAAGACCGCCGGTCTGTCTGTTTTGACCTATTCCGTTGAAAACGGCGAGATGATAAATGAGAAAGATCTTCCAGCTGAGGATCTCTATATCCGAAACGGTTTCCTTTCTTATCCTTTGAACATGGCCGAATCCATGTATCTTGCGTCCGCTTATGAAGATCTGTCTCCAATCTGTCTTGTGAATCACAGATTATATCTGCACGATACATCCAACAGCGAAACGATCGTCGTGTTTGATTTGAAGACTTCGGATATATCCCAGATCAAGCTAGAAACCGGAGGTGCGAAACTGCTTGTGAACGGGGAAGCTTCAACGATCCTGGTTTCGGATGATGAGAAGACGCTGCTGAGCTTCTGCGATCAGGACTACGGAACAAACGCTATTCTGTTTGATTTAGAAAATGGGGAGACGACTCCATTACCGGAACCTGCATCCAAAAAGATGTATGCACAAATCGGGGATTCCATCGCTTATATCGGACAGGGCTGTCTGAATGTCTACGACCGTAAAGGAAATCCACTTTACCAGATCGGTTTTGAAAGCTTCGATACCGTTGCGTTCTCTTCTCACAACAAACGTCTCTACTGCGTCTGCGACGATCACACGCTGAGGATCTATGAAGATGGATCTCTTGTCCGTAGCGCCAGGCTTTCCTTTGACAGCAATGCCTACACTTCCACGATCCCGTTCCGTTTCAAATTCACAAAAGACTGCCTGTATCTGTACAACGACGACCGCATGGAGGTCATCCATCTTGATTCCGACAGTTCCATGCCTCTGTACTACATAGGAGATTCCGTTCTGGAATATAATGAAAAAGAAGACAGCATCTTCGTCTATGCCTATGATCCAAGCCGCAAAGGCGACGACTACTATCTTGGATACTATAAACCGTATGACGCTTCCTCACTGATCGAGATGGGTCAGAAGGAACTGGAACATTATAAATAAAGGAGTAACCTATGAAGAAAAAACTTGCTGCATTTGCGATTTTATCGCTTCTATTCACAGGATGTCTGGGTACGCATAAGATCAACATCGAAGCGGGAGACGAAGACCTGGTAAACTGTCCGAAGCGCGCAAAAGCCGGGGAGACTGTTGCGGTTGAAACAGTCACTGTTACCGACGCTGATCTGTATCTGATCGTAGACGGTGTAAACCTGGAACCGATCAGAGAAGGATGCTATGAGTTTGAAATGCCTGACCACGATGTCAACATTAAGGTCGTTATCAAGTCCAACGGACTGGCTTAAAGGAGAATAACATGAGCGAGATCAAACAATTCAAAGACCAGAACGGCAACATTCTGGCGCATGCCGCAATACCTGATGATTACGTGATCGGCGGATCGCTGGTTGACGGATTCCAGCACGAGTCTGTTCCTTTCTTCATCACCGCACACGCCATCAACAATGACAAGAAGATCATGATCTTCGGCTTAAGCGACGAGAAGTTTACGACTTATAAAAACAAAATGATGACTATGACGCTGAAAGCCATGGCTGATGTGAAATGGAATTCTATCCGTGACTTCATTGAACCGGAAGACTACATGCAGCAGTTTGCCGAGGCGTTGTCTACGATGAAACTGACGGTCGTAGGTGAAGCGGATCTTCCAAGCATCTGCGGAAAGGATCCTCAGCAGGCATACCGGAATTTCATGTCGGAATATGAAGCCTCGTTCCAGAGAGATGCTCAGCTAGGAACAGAAACCAGAGCCAACAACAGTCTGGTTCGTTCTTTCATGAGAAGATATACCGGAACAGCCGCAAGCGGGGCCCAGTGCACCGTCGTTGCCGGCATGGATTACAACGGCGTCGAGTATTACGCTCCGGCATCCGTACTAAGTGTCATCAATCCTCTGGCAGGCCTGGTCGGTTCAGCGATCAAGAACAAGCAGGCGGAAAAGAGCTCAAAACAGTTCGGTCACGGCACGCCGTGCGACGGTATCGACTGGGGTGCCAAAAACAAGTTCCTGATGGTCAGCCCAAAGGAATATGAACAGGAAGCTTTCGCTGCATTCTATGAATTCGTGGAAACTTTCCACATGGATCAGAATCTCCGTCAGCGCTTTTATGAACTCAATGCGCAAAGAATACAGATGCGTCTGCAGGAAACGCTACGTTTCCAGGGCATGGCTCAAGCCAATATGCAGAGTCTGATGTACAACCAGCAGAGGCTGACTCAGACACTGGCCCAGAATTCGGCTGCCATGTCGGACATGATCATGGATTCCTGGAACAAAAAGATGGCATCCGATTCCAGGATCTCCCAGGCTAGATCGGAAGCCATTAGAGGCGTTGATGTATACCAGAACAGCTACGGACAGAACGTGGATGTGAGCGTATCCGCGGATCACGTATACCAGAACCAGTATGGCGACGTATACGGAGTGTCGGGGAATGCGCCTGACCAGGACATCCTGAACAAGCTGAACTGGAAGGAACTGAAGAAATAGGAGAACGATGCTTCAGCAGTCTCTGTTAAGAAACGAAATGAACGAGCCTCTAGCTGCCCGTCTTAGACCGGAAACGCTGGACGACATCATCGGTCAGGAACACCTGATCGGTGAAGGAAAGGTTCTGCGCAAGATGATCGAGAACGACCGCGTTCCATCGATGATTTTTTGGGGTCCTCCGGGCGTTGGAAAAACAACCCTGGCTTACGTGATCGCCAACTGTACCAAGGCTTCTTTTATCAACTTCTCTGCCGTTACCAGCGGGATAAAGGAAATCAAGGAAGTCATGAAGAGGGCAGAAGACGCCACGGCCTACGGCAACAGGACGATCGTCTTCGTAGACGAGATCCACCGTTTCAACAAGGCCCAGCAGGATGCCTTTCTTCCGTTTGTAGAAAAGGGCAGCATCGTTCTGATCGGAGCCACGACCGAGAATCCTTCTTTTGAAGTCAACGGGGCTCTTCTGTCAAGATGCAAGGTCTTCGTCCTGAAACAGCTGAATGAACAGCAGATCGTTTCTCTTTTAAAAAGAGCCATTGAAGATCCGAGAGCTTTTCAGGGACAGAAGATCACGATCGCTGACGAGGAACTTTATTTCATAGCCGGTTTCTGTAACGGCGATGCCAGAATGGCCCTGTCCACTTTGGAGATGGCTGTACTCAACGGCGACGTCGGCGAAGAAGGCATTACCGTAGGAAAGCAGATCATTGAAGACATCACTTCCAAGAAGTCTTTCCTCTATGACAAGAAGGGCGAAGAACACTACAACATCATTTCCGCCCTGCATAAATCCATGCGCAACTCCGATCCGGATGCGGCCGTATACTGGCTCGCAAGAATGCTGGAAGCGGGAGAAGATCCTCTGTATGTCGCCAGAAGAGTCATCCGTTTTGCTTCGGAAGATATCGG
>JAFONG010000150.1 GCA_017418585.1 Erysipelotrichaceae bacterium
GGACTGCACGGATGGAGATTCCCAGTCGTTGTAGTTGAGCTGAAGCTGTACGAATTCCGCTTCCGGATGTTCCTTCAGAAGCCTGTCCAGAAGCTCAGGTGTTCCGTGGAACGAGAAACCGATATGCCTGATCTTTCCCTCTTCCTTGGCTTTCTTTACAAAATCCCAGAGATGGTATTTCTCATAGAGTTCAAAGTTCTTGTCATCCAGGGCATGCAGAAGATAGTAGTCGAAATATCCTGCGCCGGTTCTTTCCAGAGAAGTATCCAGTTCGCTCTTTGCGGTTTCTTCATCTTTCGCGAACATCGCATGCATCTTTGAAGCCAGTGTATAGCTGTCTCTTGGATGACGTTCTACCAGCGCTTTTCTTATCGTTTCTTCTGATCCCTCATATACATAGGCGGTATCGAAATAAGTAAAGCCGCTTCCCAGAAACAGATCCACCATCTTCTTGATCTGTTCAACATCAAAGGATCCATCCTCCAGATGAGGAAGCCTCATCAGTCCAAAGCCGAGCTTTGGCGTATCTTTTCCCAGGTAGTCGCTCATGGTGTTTCCTCTTATTTGATCAGTTTGAACGGTTTTACGTCCTTTACCGCATCTTTCGGCGTAATACGTACTTCATCATTGTCCAGATCGATCAGAACGTATCTGTCGTTACCCATGCCCAGTTCCTTCATGTAGGAAAGCTGACGGAATCCGTGTCTGGACTGCATTCTTTCCCAGAGGTCGTGGTGCTGCTCCTCGGTCATTGCATGGATCAGGTCGACACAGGCCGTATCAAGCGCACAGATGTCGTTGGAAGAAAGAATGCCTACGTTCGGAGTTACGACCGGTGCAGCCGCTACGCCTTCGCAGTCGCAGGAAACCGACATGTTTCTCATGACGTTGACATAAGCCGTATGTCTGCCGAAGAAATCGATCGTGGCTTTCGTCGACTCGGAGATCTTCTCCATCAGTTCTTCTTCCGCAATGCTCCACTGTCCTTCGCCTTCTCTAGAATGGATCATCTTCTTGCCGATCTTCGCATCGGCACAGCCGATTCCGATATTCTTGTTGGAACCGCCGAAACCGCCCATGACATGTCCCTTGAAATGCGTCAAGGCAAACAGGGAATCGTAATTTACCATCGTCTTGCCGTGGGTCATATGATCAAACCACTTGCCTCCCTTGACCGGAAGATCGATCGTCCCCTCCGCATCCATGATATCGACAGGACAGAAGGTCCATCCGTTTACCTTCAACGTTTCCAGATGTTTCTCGGTCGTATCGCGGTCGCCTTCATAGTAGGTATTCGTCTCGACGATCGTCGCATCCTTCAATGATTCCGTCGTTTCAAACAGTTCCTTGACCCAGGAACTCGGAACGATGTTCGGACCGTTCTTCTCTCCGGTGTGCAGCTTAACCGCCACCTTGCCGTAGATGTTTCCATTGACTTTCTCATATGCTTTCCTGATTCCTGCCGCAGACAGGTCTCTGGTGAAATAAACAACGGACTCGTTGCCTTTACGTTCTTCATACGGTACATAGATGTTGCCGTCTTTTGCAGCCTTGACTTCACTCATGGATGATTCCTCCTTATATTCTTACAGGCTCATTATAACATTCTTTCCATCTGATCTTATGGATGATGCTTCAAAGAAAAAGAGCCTGCAGACTCTCTTTTCAAAAATCAAAACAGGATCGCAGCCACGCATCCCAGCAGGATGAACAGCAGTCCGAACGCCAGCCAGAAACTCATTATTCCAAGATCCCAAAGGGTACGCAGCAGCGTGATTCTCTTCCCGTTTTTATTCGGCATCCCGATACCGAACATCGACAGGAAACTGACGTTTCTGTCTCTTCTGTTTCCCAGCAGACGTTTCTTTCCGTCTTCTCTGATCTCATAAAGATACGGATGGTCGTAGGCATCGATCCTGACTCCCTTGGCGAGATACAGCAGCACCATAAA
>JAFONG010000151.1 GCA_017418585.1 Erysipelotrichaceae bacterium
AAAGCTGAAGAATACAACAGACAGACGCTGATCGTAGCCAAGGTACTGGACAAGGCCATCGCTTCGGCAGGTCTGAAATATCAGGAGGATAAATAACATGATCAATATCGGCATTATCGGATCCGGCTTTATCGTGCCGATTTTTCTGGAAACGACGAAACTGGTTAAGGGTTTCCGTTATGTAGGCATTGCTTCCCCGGTAGAGGAACAGCTGAAAGCCCTGAAAGAAAAATACGGAATTTCCTACTATTCTCTGAACAACGACGACGTCCTGTCCGATCCGAAGATCGATGTCATCTATGTCGCCGTACCTGACGGCCTGCATTACGAGATCGCGAAAAAGGCGCTTCTCAACGACAAGCACGTCATTGTCGAAAAGCCGTTCATGTCTTCCTACAGGCAGGCGAAGGAACTGATCGATCTGGCGAAAGAGAAAAACAGGATCATCTTCGATGCCGTAACCATGCTGCATATGCCTAACTACAGGAAGATGAAGGAACTGCTGAGTCAGATCGGAGACGTGAAACTTGTCGATATCAACTTCTCTCAGTATTCATCCCGTTACGACAAGTTCAAGAAGGGAATTACGCTTCCTGCCTTCGACTATAAAATGGCAGGCGGCGCTCTGATGGATCTTGGCATCTATAACATCAACTTCACGCTTGGGCTGTTTGGCGAGCCTAAAAAAGTCTCCTACTTTCCGAACATGAAGAAGAAAGTCGATACCTCGGGTATTCTAGTTCTGGATTACGGAACGTTCAAGGTCAACGCCGTATGCGCCAAGGACTGCAAAGGACCTCTGCTGGTATCCATACAGGGCGACAAGGCTCAGATCAGAAGCAGTGACGCATCCAGCGTGATCGCCGATTTCTCCCTGATCCGCAATGACGGTACCGCAAAGGAGTACTCCCTGAACAAACACAAAGAGATACCGCACTACCACGAATACGTCGTATTCAAGAATCTGTTCAACAGGATGGATCTGGAAACCGCAAGGAAATACAACGAACACACCCTGATGACGATGAAGGTCCTGGATAAGGCTCTGAAATCGGGCAGGATAAGCTTCAAATAAAGAGCTCCGGAAGGAGACTCTTTTTTTGTGAAAGAACTGTGAAAAAAACGCTTAACACATCTGTTGGAAGATGATATAATGAAAACGCTTGCAGAAGACAAGCCGATTTATAGAAAGAAGGAATAAAAATGAAAAAACTATTTGCGTTAATGTTAGCGGTTCTGATGGCATTAACACTGGTTGGATGCTCCGGCGGCGGCAACACTCCTGCTCCGGCTGACAATCAGTCAGAAGTTCAGAAGATCATTGCGGAAGCACAGACAATGACTCTTGATGAACTTGCCCAGAAGGCAATCGAAGAATCCAATGGCAAGAAAGTCTACGGTGTCGGTAACTCTTCACGTGGCAAGAGCGCTCTTCCACTGTTCATCGAATATCTGCAGACGATCGATCCAAGCTATACGCTGGAATTCGAATGGCAGCAGCCAAAGAACAACAAGATTTTCGATCAGCTGACAGCTGACGGACTGAAGGATGTCGGTACGTTCTTCATGACTCTGATCCAGGATGACAACCAGATCGAATCCAAGATGGTTCAGACAGGTGTCCTTGATACATTCATTCCAAAAGAGTGGGCTGAAGCAAACGGCACGACTCCGGAAGAATACAAGGGTTATCTGCCTTTACAGACACTGAACAAGATCTTTGAATACAACTGCGTTAACCCTGACAAGACCTATGACAACTGCTGGGACTTCGTAGCAGAAGGCGAACATGGTCTGTTCATGGATATCGACTCCGAAATCGTCGGCAAGAACTTCCTGTACATGCTGACAAAGGACGAATATGCCGCTTATCTGAAAGACGCTTACGACAAGCTCTCTGCCGATGAACAGGCATATTTCCAGCCTACTGTAGATGCAATGGCTAAGGATGCGGAAGAATTAGGCTTAGGCGAAAACGGCAAATACGCTCTTGCCTGGATCAAACTGTGGGTCAACAGCTACAACGCCGTAACCGATGACGGCCCGATCTGCAACACGCTGGTCGATGCATCCGCTGTCGACAAGTTCGGTCTGCTGGTTTATTCAAAGGTTCGTTCCGTTGAAGAAACCGATACTGTTTCCGTAAACAACATCAAGGTAGCTGCCTACCAGCCTGGTTTCGAAGGAATCGGCGGCTATGCATACTGCCACTATCTGTTCGTTACAGACAACTCTCCATATCCTTGGACTGCATGTGCATTCATCGCCTACATGACTGAAACTGTCGAAGGCTTCTCTGCATGGGGCAAGGACCTTGGCGGTTATTCTTCCAACCCTGTAGTTGCTCAGGGTACTGAAGAAACATACCATCATTCAGAAGGCTTATCCGCAAAAGTTGCCTGCGAAACAACCATGGATAAGGGCTATGACTGGTGGGTCAACGATGGCAAGCTCGTTGTAGAAGATCCTGTGTACTGCGCTTCTGTAGCATTCACAGTCGGTTCATGGATCGAGATGCTTGACAAGTATACTCCGGAATAATAGATAGATTTATCTTTTATTGGAAATCAATAATGATAGTGCCTTTGTAGTATTATCTACAGAGGCACTTTCTATAAAGAGAGAGGTGAATGAATGTCAAAATCAATGAAAATAAGACTCAACAGTATAAAGACCTATCTCAGTAAACCTCAGAATGTCATCCTGATCCTGACGGGTATTCTCGTTACTTTCACGACGATCGCTCCGATCGTGGCGATCATCAAGGATACCGTACAGATTCACCCCGGCACCATTGACCAGTATCTGTCAGGGAAAGCCAGCGGATATACTTTGGCCAACTACACCGACCTGTTCACCAGCAGGCTGGCGAAAACCAATCTATGGACGCCTTTAATCAATACGACGATCCTGGCGATCGGAGCCTGTACGTTTGCGATCCTGTTTGGCGGTATCTTTGCCTATCTGATCACCAGAACGAACATGGCATTCAAGAAGTATCTGAGTTCGATCTTTATCTTTCCGTATATCATGCCGCAGTGGACGCTGGCTGTCGTATGGCAGAACCTGTTCAACTCCAACCTGGTAACGGGAACATCCAACGGTCTGCTTGCGTCTTTGTTCCACATCTACATGCCGGCATGGTGGTGCGTAGGTCTGTTCCCTTGTATCGTCGTATTAGGCATGCACTATGCGCCGTTTGCCTATATTCTGATCGGCGGCATTTTCAAGAACATGGATGCCAACCTGGAAGAAGCTGCGACGATCCTGGATACACCGAGATGGAAGATCTTTACCAGAGTCACCATTCCGATGGTCAAGCCGGCCATCCTGTCGACTATCCTGCTGGTTGCCGGAAGTACGATCGGTTCCTATCCTGTACCGCACTATCTGGGTCTGACGACTCTGGCTACCAAGTACGTTTCCATGAACGACAAGTATACTGGAGAAGCCTCGATCATCGGTATCATCATGATGCTGTTTGGCGTAGCGATCATGTATCTTAACCAGAGATCCCTGCATTCCCGCAAGTCCTATACAACGGTTACCGGAAAGTCCGGACAGATCACCAAGGTCAATCTGGGAAAGACCGGCAGATATGTCATTGCGGCAGTGTTTATTGTGATCACGTTCTTCACATCCATCTTCCCGATCATCTCCTTTGCGTTTGAGACTTTCCTGCCGAATCCGGGCGACTACTCGTTCCTGTATACAGGCAATACGAACAACCTTACGACGAAATGGTGGGTAACGTCTGAAAACGTTACCGAGAACGGCATGTACGGCCAGATGGGCATCTTGCACAACAAGACCATCTGGAACGCTTTCAGAGGCACGATCCTGGTATCCGTGATCTGCTGTCTGACTGCCGGTACGGTCGGTACGCTGATCGGCTATGCCGTCAGCAAGAACAGACGCGGAAAGCTTTCGAGCTATGTGAATTCAATGGCTTTCCTGCCTTATCTGATGCCTTCCGTTGCGGTAGGTGCAGCCTACTTCATCCTGTTCTCTTCCGGAAAGATCAATCTGTTTAATACCTATCTGGCTCTGATCATCGTCGGTACGGTCAAGTATATTCCGTTTGCCTCAAGGAGCTCTCTGAACTCCATGCTGCAGCTGTCCAACGAGATCGAAGAGTCGGCGATCATCCAGGATGTCCCTTGGATCAAGCGCATGACCAGGATCATTATTCCGATCCAGAAGTCATCCATCGTCTCCGGCTTCCTGCTTCCGTTCATGACCTGTCTGAGAGAACTGTCTCTGTTCATGCTTCTGTGTGTACAGGGATTCATCCTGTCGACTACACTGGACTACTTCGACGAGATGGGTCTGTATGCGTTCTCTAGCGGTATCAACCTGATCCTGATCATTACGATCCTGATCAGCAACTTTGCGGTAAACAAGATCACCGGAGCAAGTCTGGATGAAGGAATAGGAGGATAAAATATGCCAAAAATTGTATTAGAACATGTTACGAAACGTTATGATAAATTCTATGCCGTAGATGACCTGAATCTGGTTATTGAAGACAACGCATTCGTTACCCTGCTGGGTCCTTCCGGATGCGGCAAGACGACGACCTTAAGAATGATCGCCGGACTGGAAACGCCTACGACCGGCAAGATCACGATCGGAGACCGTGTCGTATTCGATTCGGAAGAAGGTATCAACATTCCTGCCAATAAGCGTAAGGTCGGATTCCTTTTCCAGAACTACGCTCTTTGGCCGAATATGACCGTTTATGAAAACATCTCTTTCGGTCTGACCAACGTAAAAGAAGCTCTGCCTGTCGTAAGTTTTGAAGCCAGGACCGCTTCTCAGATGTTAAAGGCACTGCAGAGACCAAACGACATCGCCAAGATCATCAATGAGTGCTACGACAAAAAAGGCAAGCTGGATGAGAATAAGGCAGTAATCAAACTGATCGATGCCTACGAGATTTCGCAGTACACAGCCAAGAAACTGATGGGTTACAATCTGCACAAGGCAAGCGATGTCAAGGCCGAAGCGGAAAAACACATCAGTGAGCTCAAAGGCATTATCGAAAAAGCGAAGTCTGATGCTGCAGGTAAAGGCTGCACATTAAATGAAGACTTCGTCACTGTTAAAGACGGCGAAATCGTTAAGGAAGTCAGGAAACTCACAAAGGAAGAGATCGATCTTTCCGTCAGAAGAGTTGCCAGAATCACGAATATCGGCATGTTCATGGACAGATATCCGGCCGAACTCTCCGGAGGTCAGCAGCAGCGTGTCGCTATCGCCAGAACGCTCGCACCGGAACCTACTGTTCTGTTCATGGATGAACCTCTGTCCAATCTGGATGCCAAACTGCGTCTGGAAATGAGATCGGAGCTGCAGCGTCTGCATCTGGATACGGGATCTACGTTCGTTTACGTTACCCACGACCAGATGGAAGCAATGACCCTTGCAACAAGAATCTGTCTGATAGACAACGGCGATCTGCAGCAGTATGATGCACCGCTGGATGTCTACAACAAGCCGAACAATCTTTTCGTTGCCGACTTCGTTGGAAATCCGGCCATCAATTTCATCGATGCTCATGGAAGACAGTCGAACGGCAGCTTTGAATTCGAAGTCTTTGACGGAAAGAAACTGACTTTCACACCGAACGAGAAGATCGATATTGAAAAGTGGCGTGAGGATCTGAAGGCAAAAGAAAAAGCGAAAGAGGATGAATTCAACCGTAAGGCAGCCGTTAAGGGCTATGTTGAAAGAGGAAACAAGGAGTCTCACTTCAAGTACCATGTCGCTTTGATCAACGAACCGGAAGACTATGGCGATGAAGCCGTCTATACGGATGAGGATTACGTAATCGGTATCCGTCCGGAATTCATTGAAATCGGCGATAACGAAAAGCTTCAGGGTGAGATCTATTCCTCCATGCCTACCGGTATGGAAACGACCGTCCGTGTTGCGATAGACAACTATCTGCTGACAGGCGTCATGTTTGGCGGTGTCGTCTACAAGCTGGGCGATAAAGTCAAACTCGGATTTAAAGGCAAGAACGCGATTCTGTTTGATCGAAAAACGGGTGAGTTCATTGCCCTGGGATCACTGAAGGTAGAATAATAAAAAAAAGCTCTCTTCACAGAGAGCTTTTTATTTGTTTCTTTTCTTTCTTACCAGCGCGATGATCACAATGACCGCAAATACCAGAGCTACCGCTGCGATCAGGTAGTTGAGGTAGTACTCGATTCCTTTCATTTCCTCGATATAAGTATAAAGCGGAATAACGGCCGCCAGTGCAAGCAGCAGCACCGTCAGTACTGTCAGCCTTGCGGAAGAGTAGTTGTTTTCCAGGTAAGATACGACGGTTTCTCTCTTCTCCGGCTTCCAGTTCTTGACTTCCGGAAGCTTGTAGAAAAAGAAGAAACGGAACAGCGACTCCGTCAGGATCATCAAGGCAATGAACATGATTATCATGTCTACCAGGCTTAATGAAAGCAAGGACATTACCCCAAACGATATCAGTATGCATGCCGGAAACATGGATGTATATACCAGATACTTCTGTACATCGGATGATGTGATGATAAAGGCTCTTTTGGTGAAGATGTCGTAGAATATCGTTCCTTTTTTCTGGTCGTGATAGATGAACAGACCGTTGAGTTCGGAAGCTTTCATGGCGTTTCTTTTCCGTGTCATAACTTAATTCCTGCGGCAGTTTGCTGCCATCCTTTTCATCACCATTATACACGGATTTTCTGTGCTATCATTAAATAAAAGGAGATAGCAAAATGATCATTCAGAGCAAAAGAGTATATATCGCCAGCAGTCTGATGCCGGCCCAGATAGAAATAGAAGAAGGAAAGATCGTCAATGTTCTTCCTTACGGAAAGAAAGAAGCGGATATCGACTATGGCGATCTCAGGATCGTACCGGGTTTTTATGACATCCACACCCACGGTTATCACGGCTACGATACGACAGCCGGAGGCAGAGACGGACTGAAGAAATGGGCGAAGGATCTTCCTTTGGAGGGTGTCTGCGGATTCTGTCCGACTACCCTGACCCAGTCCCACGATACTTTAAAGAAGGCCGTAGCGGAAGTTGCGCAAGTCGCCAAGGAAGAACCGGAAGGAGCGCAGATCCTGGGCATTCACTTCGAGGGACCATATCTGGATGTCAAATACAAAGGCGCACAGCCGGAGGAGTACATTGTTAAGGGAACCGTAGAGGAATTCGAAGAATACCAGGAAGCCTGTGACCACATGATCAGAATCATCACCATGGCTCCGGAACACGATGAAGATTTCCGACTGACGAAACATTGCGCAGAAAACGGTGTCTGTGTTTCAATCGGCCATACCGATACCGACTATGAAACCGCCGTTCTGGCAATCGCCAACGGTGCCAAGGGATTTACGCATACCTATAACGGCATGACTGCCCTGGGTCATAGAGAAAACGGTGCAGTAGGTGCGGCTTTCCGCTGTCACGATACCTATGCGGAATGCATCTGCGACGGCAACCACTCCACGCTGGCTGCCCTGAACATCTTTTTCAGAGAGAAGCAGGGCTATGGAATCATGATTACCGATTCCCTCATGTGCAAGGGCTATGAACCGGGAAGCAGATTCGATTTCGGCGGTCAGGAGATCGAGATCTATCCGGACGGGTCTGCGCATATCGCTACAGGCAGAAAACAGCTGGCGGGTTCGACGCTGAGAGTCAATGAAGGTCTGAAGATCCTGGTAGAAAAAGCTTTGGTTCCGTTTGAAACGGCTATCGATGCCGTATCGATCAATCCGATGCGTTATCTTAACATGGATGATCATAAAGGAAGGATCAAGACCGGATTCGATGCGGATATTGTCGTGCTGAACGACGACTACAGCGTGAAGCAGACTTTCTGTAAGGGAAAGAAACAGCTCTGATATGAAAAAGAAACTGATCATCATTTTATTGATACTGCTGACAGGAGGTGCTCTGGTGTTTAACGCAATGAAACCGAAAGAATTATCGAAGAAGACGACGATAGAACAGCTGAAGAAGATCAAGTCTGAACATGGCGAACTGCTTTCAGTTTCCTTTCATCGCGGAGGAGGAATGAACGGAGACAGTTTCTCTCAGACGATCGAAAGAAACAAGGAAGGTCAGGTCGTTCTGACTGTTAAGAATAGTCCTGAACATTGGATTCCTTTAAGAGTATGGGAATATCTGATCGAAGATGAAGATGTCTTTGCGAAGCTGAGAGCCTACAGCGACGAATACAATCTTCCTGCCTGGAAAGACTTTCCGTTTGATGATGAAATGATCGCTCTGGATGCTCCTTCCAGCTCCATCGGCCTCGTGTTCAATGACGAAGAATACGGAGGATGGAAAAGGGAATACTATTCGATCAGCTATGAAAATGTCGTTCCGGAAGGAGGATATGACGTACTGAACGGCTTCGTGTCTTTGATCGGCAGTTATGCGAAGAAAGAGAATCTGATCCGTACCTATCTGGAATGCGACGATAAACAGATCTTTACCGGAAGAGACATCGAAAACAGCGAGGAAGAGATCGAAGAACTGATCAAAGGCTACTGGATGTCCGAGGAACTCGGCGATGACGGATACAGCCGGTATTCTCTGTATACATCTCCATATCAGGAAGAGGTGGAATTCTACCAAAGAGGGGGAGACAAGATCAACTTCCAGAGAGAAGACACCATCCATGAACCGTTATCCGATTACGATTCCTCCTGGTATTTCGTTCTGAAAGACATGGAAGATGCGTCGAATCTCTACTGTCTCGCAATGGAAGGGGACAAGCTCTATCTGGAGAAGCAGACAGAGACCGGGAAAGAGATCATCGTATTTGAAAGACAATAAAAAAAGACAGCCGTAGCTGTCTTTTTTTTTATTTCTGATTCTTTCTGTTTCTGATTCTCCTGTAGATCCTGTAGGCAAGATATCCAAGTGCCGCAAGCAGCAGGATCGTCCAGATATTGTAGACGACATCGATCAGGAAATCGCCGAATCCATCCATGAAGTCGTGCCATCCATCCTTGAAGGAAGAAGCCAGTCTTTCAAAGAAGTTCGGATTGCTTGGCGTATATACCTTGGTTTCCGTTATCGTGATGTACAGAGTGGAATATGCCGTCAGCAGGTCGTAGTTCTTGATCTGCGCTTCGTAACGCTCGATCTGATACTGCAGGTCGGAAAGACGGGATTCAATGCTCATGAGGTCCTCGATCGTTTCCGCTTTCTCGTAGAATTCCATGACCTTGTCGGCCTGCGCTCTTAAGGCATTGATCCTGGAAACAATATCCGTATAGGAATCCGTAACATCCTCGATCTCATCGTTGTAGGAAACGGTATTACCCGCTTCTCCAAGTTCCTTTAAGAAATCCGCATACTTGTCTGAAGGAATACGGATCGTCGCTTCATAGACCCTGGTAGAGCTGTTTCTGGTATAGGAAGAAGACTTCTGTACATAGCCCTCATACTTGGCAATGCCCTCCGACAAAAGTCTTGTCGTTTCATCGATATCCTGCGTTTCCATCTTCATGACGGCGGTAAGGATCAGTTTCTTATCCTGCTTTCTATCATTTTCCGGATCCGGGGAAGGTTCCGCTGCAGGTTTTGATTCTTCGCTTTGTGGAGCGTAGCTCATTTCGTCGTCGTAGACTTCCACGGCAGAATCTTCATAATACAGTCCATTTCCTGATGCGGCAGCAGCCGGAGCGACATAATAGGAAGGTTCATAGGTGGAATTCTCGTAATAGGCACCTGCGCTGTCCGACTTGTTTCCTTTGTAGGAATGGAAGAAGTTCGGCAGGATACTCACGGCCAGAAACAAACAGATGCCGGCAGTTGCCAGCTTGCCCATCAGCGCCCATGACAGATGGAAATCAGGAAGCTTGAACGGTTTCCTCTCCTTTTTCTTATCCTCGTGCGCTTCTTTCACGTATTCGTCATCGATCATTCCGATCGCATCAACCAGTTTGTCAGTTTTCATTGATCAATCCCTCCTTAATCAGATAATCCTTCAGTTTGTCTCTTGTACGTTTCAGCATCATCTTGACTTTGCTCTCGCTGTAACCGAAACGCTTTGCTATATCCGTTACGGAATCGAAATACCAGTAACGGCACACGAACACTTTTCTCTCCTGTTCTTTCGCTTCGGAAAGAAACTGATCGATCGCTTCGCTTAAATACTGCGCTTCCAGCTGTTCATCGATGCTGAAACGGTCCGGAACGCATTCTTCCAGTTCGTCCAGCGACAGCGGAAAGTCTCCTCCGCCCCGTTTCTCGGCCGTCATGCTGCGCCATTTGTTCAGTGACAGCCTTCTGGTGATCTTTCCCAGAAAAGTGGAAAGGATCTGCGGACGATGCGGCGGTATTGCGTCCCAGGCGGCAAGCCAGGTATCATTGAGCGATTCCTTCGCGTCTTCGCTGTTGTGCAGGATATTGTAGGCAATGCTGTAGCAGTAGTTGCCGTACTTCTGCTGGGTCTGCGTGATCGCATCTTCATCTCTGTTCCAATAGAGTTCAACGATCTGAAGATCTTCCATTTTTCTTTTCTCCTTTCAACTATCAACTACCTTTTTTCAGGGATTGGTCACAATTATTGAGCGGCCTGATACAGATATCCTGCATAAAGATAATAGTCTTCCAGATATCTGATCTTAACCGTTCCTTCTTTCAGCAGCATGATCTGAACAAGCTCTCCGTCTGCCCATACCCAGGCAAGGAGTCTGTCGTATCTGTCGTATTCATCCGCCTGCGGATCCATTTCCAGGATGATCCTGGAAGCGTTTCTCAGAATCCTGTCCGTATAGGATCTGGCTTCCTCATAGCCTCCTTCATCGCTTTCCGGCGCATCTACGCCCAGAAAGCGGCAGGCCTTTTCACTGCCGTCCGCAAAACGGAAATAGGCCGTATCCCCATCGTATCCGTAGAGATACTTTACCTGATACTTTACCGTATTCTCGTTGGGCGATATATCGGCATAGTCTCTATATCTGAAGTTTCTGTATAAGGCAATGCCCCCGAATATGAGGACATAGATCAGAAACATGATCTTGGCTCTTTTATATTTGATTCTGTGTTTCATTAAGATAATTATAGATTACTTCTTTATGAATTATCATCAAAGGCAAAAAGAAAAGGCAGCCTAGGCTGCCTTTGTGTCGTTATTTGACGTCCTTTACGATCGTAGCCAGTGAAGCTACATCCTGCAGATTGGATGGAACGATGATCTTTGTAGCCTGACCGTCAGCCATCTTTTCAGCAGCTTCCATGGATCTGATCGACAGATATTCCTGAGAAGGTTTCACATCATTGACCATCTTGATGGCCTGAGCCTGCGCTTCCGCAACGGCTCTGATGGCTTCCGCTTCACCCTGTGCCGTTCTGATTCTTTCTTCTCTTACGGCATCGGCTCTTAAGATTGCGGATTCTTTTTCACCTTCCGCTCTGGTAATGGCGGACTGCTTCTCGCCTTCAGCCGTCAGAATGACAGCTCTCTTCTCACGTTCAGCCTTCATCTGTTTCTCCATGGCTTCCTGAATGGATTTTGGAGGCGTAATGTTCTGAACCTCTACACGGGTAATGTCGATGCCCCACTTGTTGGTGGCTTCGTCCAGGACCTTGATCGTCTCTTCATTGATCTTCTCTCTGGAAGTCAGCGTTTCATCCAGCGTCATTGAACCGATGATGTTTCTCAGCGTGGTTGCGCAGAGGTTTTCGATGGCGGCGATCGGACGTTCTACGCCATAGGTCAGAGCTTTCGGATCGATGACCTGGAAGTAGACGACGGAGTCGACGTTCATCGTAACGTTATCCTTGGTGATAACCGACTGCGGTTCAAAGTCCGCGACCTGTTCCTTCATGGAGATCTTACGGACAACTCTTTCCAGAAGAGGAGTCTTCAGATGCAGACCGGCCTGCCAGGTTCCTGAGTATTTGCCCAGTCTTTCAACGACCCAGGCATTGCCCTGCGGAACGATACACAGGCAGGAAATGATAGTAACAAGAACGATCAGAATCAATACAAACAACAGAACAAGAAGTGATAATTTCATTTTATTTCCTCCTAATAAATACGAATTAAGTAGCCGATGAACTGATAGAGTTCCAATGCGGCAGCGATTATGATCAGCGTAATGCTGTACCAGGCTGCCGGAAATCTTCTAAACAGCAGCAGCCAGATGAAGATCCCGGGGTTGATTCCCAGGAACAGGATGATCGTCGGCAAGACATAAGGGGTACGGAACAGATAGGTGTTCAGACCGGTCAGAACGAAGATCATCAGGAATGCTGCGATAAAGCAGCTAACATCCAGACCTGTCGTCCGTCTTCTGTTTCCCAATCCTCTGGAAACCTGATTCAGAGATTCTTCAGACTGATATTTCAGGTGTTTCTGATGATGAGAATCAGCAAGTTCTTTTACTTCGCAGTCTTCTGCGTGTTCCCGCCTCAGTTTCTTTCCTTCATCCAGATCCCAGAAAGAAACTCTCTTCTCACGTTCCAGTTCCTTTTTCAGCCAGTCATCCTGTACAAATTGGTCTGTTCTGACTTTCATTCGTGACATCTCCTTTCTACCATTTAATCATCTTATCCTATATGGTAATATGATTATATCATAGGTTCATATGACTGTCAACTATCATATCCGTTTTTCAAGGTTTATTGTACAATTGAAATGGAATAATTTAAATATTTAAGGAGATTTAGAATGAAACTGCTGAAAACAATGATGGTGATAATGCTTTTTAGCCTCACTGCCTGTTCGGTCAAGGAAGAGAAAACGGAAGAAACGATAGAAGAACCAGTTCAGACACAGACCATCCATGCCCAGATCACCATAAAGGACTACGGAACGGTTACACTGGAACTGTATCCGGATGTCGCTCCGATCACGGTAGAGAATTTCGTAAAACTGGCTGAAGAAGGTTTCTATGACGGAAACTGCTTCCATCGCATCATTGACGGATTCATGATCCAGGGCGGAGCGCCTATAGACAGGACGGCCGAGAAGATAAAGGGAGAGTTCTCTTCCAACGGATTTGAGAACGATCTGAAACATACCGAAGGAGTCATATCCATGGCCAGAGCCAAAGATCCTGATTCCGCATCTTCGCAGTTCTTTATCATGGTAGGGGATGCCCCATGGCTTGATGGCCAGTATGCGGCTTTCGGCAAGGTTATTGAAGGACTGGACATTGTTAAAAAGATAGCCGGCGATGCCAAGCCGTATGACGACAACGGAAGCATTGCCCCGGAAGAAAGGCCGGTCATTGAATCGGTAAGAATAATCGATTAAAAAATCTGCAGCAATGCAGATTTTTACATATAGGAATACATGTCTCCGGCCTGGACGTAATGTGTATCGATGTGTTCCTTCAGGGCATCATCGATCCAGTGCAGGATGTACTTCATTCCCGGTTCTTCCAGGTTGAAGTGTCCGGCCGCCAGAATGGCTCTGTTCATTCCCAACTGACCGCTGTCTTTGATGTATTCCGTCAGAGTAAAGTTGATCAGTTCCAGCGGCAGCAGAAGATTGATGTCTTCCCTGTCTATCCTTCTGATCAGAGAATCGGAATCTCCTCCCTCCATCACATGTCCGCAGACCATGATCTTTGTAACTTTCGCATCCATGTTTCCGATGCACTTCAAACCGTTAAGATGCCACTTCTTCATGATCAGTCTGCCGACTTGTCTTGGGGTCGTTTCTTCGCATTCCAGATAGAGGGCTCCGGAAATGTCGCTGTTATTGATTACGGCATCCTCCCATCCTGTCACTTGAGCCAGTCCGTAGAAGATCCCGTCGATATAGCCGTCCTTGTACGGAATGCCGGAGTGGATGTAGTCATGGAAACGCCAGATGACGATTCCATAATCATCCATCAGCTTTTTCTTCTCCAGATAGGTCCTGTTCTGCGACTCTTCCAGCCATTCCCGATGATCGCCGTGATTCCAAAGCAGCGCTTCATGGGCGATGATCAGATTCGCACCCAGTTCGTGGGCTTTCTTGATCACATCAACGGAGGCGTAGATCGTCGTTACGATCCCCGTGCATTCCTGATTTGGATCCCCATACAGGATCTTGTCCCTTGTCTTTTCATCGTCGATCTTGATTCCCATCCAGGAACCCTTGCAGTAGTGTTTAACCCGTTCAATTACTTCACTGATCAGCACGTCTTTTCTCCTTCCATTTTCTCCAAAACGAATCTTCTAAGTCTCTCTACATTACCATCAAACAGATAAATGCCCATTCCCAGCCTTTCTGCCGTCAGGATGTTTTCTTCCATGTCATCGATAAACAGACATTCTTCCGGATTCAGCCTGTAGCGGTTCAGAAGGATCTCATAGATCTTTGGATCCGGCTTGATGCAACGCTCCAGAGCGGAAACGACAGTGCCGTCG
>JAFONG010000152.1 GCA_017418585.1 Erysipelotrichaceae bacterium
AGAATGATGATGACGGATACAACGATACCGATGATGGAGTCTACCGGAAGACTCGTCAGCGATCCCATAAGATAACCCGCAATGATCACTCCTGTTCCTGCGGCATCCGAGAGGGAGTCCGCCTTCTGTGCCTGCAACGGCGTAAGATCGCTCTTTCTGTACATCCTGTCGTACCAGAACGCCAGTCCCAGTTTCACAAGCAGCGATACCCCAAGTACGACTACCGCATACCTGTCCATCAGCACAGCCTCGGGACTGATCAGTCTCTCCACGCAGCTCCTCAGCAGGGATATTCCCACATACATCACCATGACGGCAATGAACTGCGACATCATGTATTCGAAGCGTCCGTGACCATAGGGGTGTTCCCGATCCGCAGGCTTGCCCGTAAGACGGTAACCCACGAATATCATCAGAGCATTGAATACGTCGCTCAGATTGTTGAAGCCGTCAGAAAGAATCGAAATGGAGTTGACCTTCTTTCCGACAATCAGTTTCATTGTACACAGCAGTACATTGACCACAATGCCCGTAATGCCCGTTATTCTTGATATTCTGTTTCTATCTGTCATTATTTCTATTATATTCCTAATGTATCTTCTCGATCGTGACGATCGCTTCCTTGCTTTCGTTGTCGAAGCTGTCTACCGTAAACCTGTAGCTTATATCTCCGTACTTGTTGCTTAGCGGATAGTTCGGGAAGAAAGCGCTGTATTTCTCAGGTGTAAAGACATCTCCCGTATGGAAGAGATAGGAGCTATAGAAAGTATAGCCCAGTTCAACCTCGTCGCGGGAAGCGGGAATCAGGGCAAGCAGACGGTAATCCGGATTCAAATCCGGAGCATCGTCCATTGTTTCTCTGGTGACCGTAGTATTGCCGTAAGCTATACTTACATCGTTTTTTGTATAACGTTGAGCTTTGCTGAAATCATCGAACCATCCCAGGCTTTCTGCCGAATGATATGTCCTTCTTATCAGCCTGGTATCCACATGCAGGAGTCTGACGCCGCCGTCTTCTTCTGAAACATCGTTTTCATAATCATGCTGATAGAAGAAGGAAAAAGGAGCTTCATTGTTTCCTCTGCCCGCAAATACGTCCAGCAGAAGATATTCATCAAACGGCGTACCGTTCCATTCCCCGCAAGGAATCAGGACGGCATCGGGATATTCTGCGCTGTTACGCAGTTTTATCGTCACTTTCTCCACATCCGGCGTAATGACATAAGGATCGATCCATCCTACCGCTATCTTGGAGAAAGGATTCCAGTCTCCAAAAGTACCTGACTGAAGATCGAATTTCGTAAGGAATTCACTGATCCCGCGATAGTCGTAATAGTCGTCGATACCGAAATAATGTGCCAGTTCGTGGGCCAGAATATTGTTGCGGTAGTCTTCGGAAGATGTATCGAAACAGTGTGCCATTGTATCCACAAAAAACCTCACCTTGGCATAATCCGGATACATGTCGACATAGTCTTGTGTCAGAATGACGCATCTGCTGGCGTTTTCTACTGAAGAAGGCTCGTTCGTAATACAGACGATTCCTTCAAGATAGCCGTCTTTATCGGTATCATAGACGGAAGGATCCGAAACGTAATGATCTATGGCATAGACGATCGCTTCACGTTCATAGATGAGGTATTTGAAAGTCTGTTCCGAGTTTACCCATTCATCCATCGTCAGATTCAGACGATAGACAGGCATGATGTCGTATTCAAGATCAAACCGACCGTAGGAAGCATTCCTGTAATAATCCTTAGTATTAAGAAAGAAACTGCTGTCAAGCGGTCCTCTCAGCATCTTTTTCAGCCGTTCGAAAAACGCTTCATCCATCGGATCGCCGCCGTCGATTTCTACCGGTATGATCAGCAGTCTTGTTTTGCCTTTCGGATATATCGTACCGGCATACAGGTCGTTGTAGAAGAAGTTCAGCTTCGTACGAGGATAATCGTCGATGTAAGGTCCCGTATCTTCAACCGTTTCGTTATCTCCTCCGTAGTCTTCAGAAACGTCTTCCGTAACGTCTTCTTCCTTCTGACATCCAAACAGTGTCAGAATCATAAACACGCCTAAAAACAGTATCAGTATTCTTCTAAAAACACTTTCCGTTCTCTTTGACATTGAAGGATCCTCTCTTTCTGTATGATGGTCTGATATCTCTTTAAACACATTATATAAAATAAACGGCAGAATATAAAAAAGACATGGTTCTCATGTCTTTGGTCTGCATGTAAAACGTAACTCAACCGTTGTCTGCTTTTTACGCTTAACTGATTATTTCTTTTTTCCTTCCCACAAGGGCTATGATGTTCGCGTAGAGCAGTTCTACGACCAGCAGGGAAACGAAGATGATCAGCTGCAACTGCGTATAGCCCGACAGCTTTTCCGCGAAAATCTCGCTGCTGAATTCGATCAGAAAACGGATCAGAATGATCTGAAGTATCCTGTGATTTCTCTGATACACCGCACTTAAGGCCAGTCCCAGAACCAGGGCATAAGCCACTGCCAGACCGGCAGAAAGAAGATCCTTGCCA
>JAFONG010000153.1 GCA_017418585.1 Erysipelotrichaceae bacterium
CATTAATACCGGATCGAGAAAAAGGAGATATAGAATCATGGAGAACTATCGTTTTTTGGAGCTTGTGGAGAAAGAAAAGGGATTTGAATTCTATCAGGCCTTTCGCGAGGAAGTCGACTGGATCATAGGCGGCAAGGACGATACCTTCTGGTTTGTGATCCTGAAGGATCAGTCCGTAAAGGAAACTTATGTGGGAAAGTTTGAGAAAGGCGTATGGACCGATCAGCTGATCAAGGGCAAAGGAAAGAAAGCAAGCGTCAAGGATATGCCTGCAGGCAGTACGATAAAACGCATAGAAGAAAGAGCCTATTTCATGCAAGAGGAAGGATGGGTCAAGGACAGAAAGCCAAGACTGATCGAAGACAGTCATCCGCATTACCACTATGTCTATGGAATGGGCGACAAGGCTCTGGACGTATCGGAAGCGTATGGTGTCAGCATCGCCTATTCGGATCTGAAAGATCCTTCGGCAGGCTATCATCTGAGGTATCTTTATACGGGTGAGGAAGTAGAGATTCCGGAGTGATATGCGTCTGCCATGATTTAGAGGTGAAAAATGACATCTGATGAAAACAGCTACAGCGTTTCAGAAGAGCTCACCGGACTCTTTGAAATGAGCAAAGAAGACGTATCGGAAGATACGGTAAAAAGGATAGAGGCCGCCTGGAACGGTCTTTTGGCGTTTGTTGAAGAAATTAACAAAGCCGCCAGAGGCGAATCGGATAGAATCGATCTGAAAGAAACGGATCCGCAGGAAGCGGGCCGTCTGGCTGAAAAGGCAGCATTCTGGAGACTCAATCAAATCCTGACGGAAGCCTGTATCGAAGACGGAACGATCGAACAGAAAGATCTGAAACGATATCTACAGGAACAGATGGATCGTGGAATCGATCTGACAGATGACAAGATCTTCAAGAAAGCTTTGAGATTATGCACGGATGACAAGCTCCTCTATCAGATCGCAAAAAAAGCTCCGCAGAAAAGACTGTTTTCTTTTGGCGATGTCGCAGCTTCAGCGATCGGCAGCGAGGAATATCGCTATGCGATGATCAGCAGTTACATAAAGGGACGCAGAACGCTGATCCATGATCTGGCAGTCAGCAGAGAACTGGATGAGATGCTGGCGATCCGTATCCTTCTTACGGATTCCAATACCGAAAACAAAAGAGAATCTCTGTATGTGATCGGCAGCGAAGCAATGCTGATGCTGGCGTGGCTGCAGTCATTTTCTTATAAGACCGACGCCAAGGAAAAGCTTAAAGAAATCGGTTCCGTTTATCCGGAACGCTATTTTGAAATAGAACAGGAAGAAAAAGACAAGGTCCTGAAGACCTGGTATGCGCAAGCCTGCGAATATGCCGAACGTCTGGTCGACATGGATAAGATGATTGCTGAAAAGACCGATTCAAACGTATATATCGACAGCTCGATGCTGATCGGCTTTCTGGCTGCCTGCCATCCGGATCAGATAAAAAGAACCAGATATGCGGAAATGATCACATCGGAAGAACTTGCTTCCTATGTCGGAACGATAAGCGATTATCTGGATGTTAAGACAGCACTCTCCGGAAAGATACACAGCAAAGACCTTCTGGACTGGCTGCCTTACACCGATTCCATCATCGATCCACCGTTTCCGATCAAAGACAGGCCGGAGAACCATATCGCATTCTGTCTGGAAATACTGAAGAATACCGACGACGAAGAAACACGGGAATATCTGAAAGAAAGAATGGAAGAAGCCGGAATACTGGATCAGTAACCATAACAGCAAGGAGACAGCATGATTCATCTGGAAAAGATAGATTACAGGAATGTCTGGGATATTGTCGATCTTAAGGTCGCAAGATCCCAGAAAGAATTCGTCGCAGGTAACGGCGACAGCATCATTCAGGCATATGCGACAATCGGCACAGAGTGTCAGGCTTTTCCTTTCGGCATCTATAACGACAACAAACCGGTCGGTTTTCTGATGATCGGCTACAACGAGGCCGTGCTGTATGACGTGGAAGACTTTGAACCGCCGGAAGCCCTGAAAAACAGCTACAGCATCTGGCGTCTGATGATCGACAGGAGATATCAGGGAAGAGGCTATGGAAAAGAAGCGATCGGACTGGCCCTGGATTTCATCAGGACCTGGCCATGCGGGAAAGCGGAATACTGCGAGATATCCTATGAGCCTGAGAATGAAGCGGCCAGGAAGCTGTATCGTTCGCTGGGATTTAAGGAAAACGGCGAGATGGACGGTGACGAGATCGTAGCCGTACTGAAACTGTAACTGAAAGACGGGTCAAGGACCCGTTTTTATTTTGTTTTAATAAAAACGGAAATATGAAGCGAAATAGTATAAAATAGTCGTATAGTTAAAAGGATTGCTTATGCTGGAAATATTTGAAACAGAGATCCCTCAGCTGATCAAGGGGGAAAAGAGAAAAGTATATGTGTATGTTCCGGATTTTGAGGGCAGTTTCCCGGTCCTGTACATGTTTGACGGACACAACGTCTTTCTGGATGAAGAAGCAAGCTACGGCAAGTCCTGGGGCATGCTGGAATTCCTGGAAGAGAACGAAGTACCGCTGATGGTGGTTGGCGTTGAATGCAATCATCACGACGAGAGAGAGAAATGCGGAGGAAGACTTTCGGAATACTCTCCATTCTCCTTTGAAGATCACGAATGGGGATACGGGATCAAGGGCAGAGGAAAGATCACGATGAACTGGTTCGTCAAGGAACTCAAGCCGTACATCGACGACAACTATCCGACTTTACCGGATAGAAATCATACCTTTATCGCCGGAAGTTCCATGGGCGGTCTGATGACGCTATATGCCATGAGCCAATACAACCGTGTTTTCTCAAAAGGAGCCGCTCTGTCTCCGTCCATCAACTTTGCTCCGAAGAAGGTTCTGGACATGATCGGGAAAACCAGATACCGCAGGAATACCGTCATTTATATGGACTATGGCGAAAACGAGATGCGTCATCATAACGCTAGAGAAATTTATGCCGATGTAACGCAGGCTCTGATCAATAAAGGCGTTCTGCTGGAAAGCCGTATCGTACCGAAAGGAAATCACAATGAAGCGTCCTGGGAGAAGCAGATCCCGTTCTTCCTGGATACGTTCTTCTACGAGTAAAG
>JAFONG010000026.1 GCA_017418585.1 Erysipelotrichaceae bacterium
CAATTATCTGAAAGAAAACGAGATCGCCTTACAGACGATCATCGATGAAAAAGGAATACTGTTCTATTATCTGAATATCACAGGATATCCGACCGTATATGTTCTGGATCCTGACGGCCATTTCTCCGTCTATGTTCCCGGAGCTTTATCTGCAGACGGTTTCAGCAACATGCTGGAATATGCGAAACAGCACTATGAAGAGTAGGGATTCTCGTCCGGAATAAATGAATCAAAGATGAAGCACTGATAGTGCTTTTTTATTTTCTCAAGTTCTTCCTGGGACTTGACGGTCCAGGCTACGCAGAAACCTTTGAATAATCCGGAAATGATACGGAACGAAAGATTGCGGTAATTCACGCAGTCATAGGCTACATAATCCGGACGGGTATAGAAGTTCAGGATCAGATAGGTCAATTCGAATTTAACAAAAGGTGAGAGATCGCAGTTTTCATCTTTCAGATAGTTATAAGAGAGCTGTCCTCTGACGATCTGCGGTTCATGGACTCTTAAGTATCTGACGACCTTCGGATTGAAGGATTCCATGTTGTAGAGACCTTTGTAGTCTCTCATCATTTCTACGGTTTTCTTCGTGGTGTCGATATACCTTCCTTCCGGCTTTACTTCAATGATCAGACGTGTATCCGGCTGAAGCACTTTCAGAACTTCGGAAAAAAGGGGAATCTTCTCATCCGTATCCAACAGGCGATAGGATTGCAGTTCTTCGTAGGAACAGTCCGTGAGGTTCCTGTCGATTCCCGTCATCCGATACAGAGATACATCGTGGAATACGACAAGCTGATCATCTGCAGTCAGCTGTACATCCAACTCGATACCGTAACCGTTCTCTACAGCCTTTCTGAAAGCTTTCAGTGAATTTTCCGGAACATCCTTATTGTTAAACAGGCCCCGGTGGGCAACGTATCTTTCCGTATAAGGCTTTAATGCTTCTCTTCTGCCGTTATTCAGATAGATCAGATAAAGATAAAGAATGAATAAAACAAGAATAATCACTATCATCAACATATCTTTATTATAGCTTTTTTTAACAAATAAAAACTCCCCGTTTCCGGAGAGTTTTATTATCATGAAACAATTTATCAGTTAGTAATTATTTGATGATCTTTGTTACAGAGCCTGAACCGACTGTTCTGCCGCCTTCACGAATAGAGAACTTGGTTCCTTCTTCGATAGCGATCGGAGCGATCAGTTCAACTTCCATTTCAACGTGGTCACCAGGCATAACCATTTCAGCACCGCCTAAACCCTTGACGATACCTGTTACGTCTGTTGTACGGAAATAGAACTGAGGACGGTAGTTAGCTACGAACGGAGTATGTCTTCCGCCTTCATCCTTGGTTAATACGTAAACCTGCGCATTGAACTGAGTATGAGGAGTAACAGAACCCGGTTTTGCTAAGACCTGACCTCTTTCAACTTCGTTACGGTTGATACCACGAAGCAGAGCACCGATGTTGTCGCCGGCTTCAGCCTGATCCAGCTGCTTGTGGAACATTTCCAGACCGGTAATAACAGTGTTTCTGGTTTCTCTTAAACCGACGATTTCAGCCGGATCGTTCAGGTGGGCAACGCCACGCTCAACTCTACCTGTAGCAACAGTACCACGGCCGGAAATTGTGAAGACGTCTTCTACTGACATCAGGAATGGCTTATCCATTTCTCTTGCCGGAGAAGCGATGTAGCTGTCGCAAGCGTCCATCAGTTCATCGATTGCAGGGGTCCATTCTGGATCGCCTTCCAGAGCCTTTAATGCAGAACCACGGATGATTGGAGTATCATCACCTGGGAAGTCGTATTCATCAAGAAGTTCTCTGACTTCCATTTCGACCAGGTCGATCAGTTCAGGGTCGTCGACCATGTCGCACTTGTTCAGGAATACAACGATGTAAGGAACACCGACCTGTCTGGCTAACAGGATGTGTTCACGAGTCTGAGGCATTGGTCCATCAGTTGCAGCAACAACGAGGATTGAGCCATCCATCTGAGCAGCACCGGTAATCATGTTCTTGATGTAGTCGGCGTGTCCCGGGCAGTCTACGTGAGCATAGTGTCTCTTTGCTGTCTTATATTCAACGTGAGCTGTGTTAATAGTGATACCACGAGCTTTTTCTTCTGGAGCTCCGTCGATCTGGTCATAAGCTTTGAATTCAGC
>JAFONG010000154.1 GCA_017418585.1 Erysipelotrichaceae bacterium
AAAGCTTCAGAAAACTCTGGTTCTGTTTTCCAGAATCCTGGGTATTATCGTTATTCTGTCAGTGGTATTATTATTAATACCACTTACTTTACCTAGGCTTATGGGCTATGAGACCTATAACGTCGTTTCCGGAAGCATGGAGCCTGAAATACCGGTGGGAAGTCTTTTGCTGGTGAAGAGCGTCGATCCTTATGAAATAGAAGAAGACGACATCATCACGTTCTATTCCAACGGTACGGTCGTTTCTCACAGGGTTGTCAGAAACAATTCTTTCGAGAAAACGTTTACGACCAAAGGCGATGCCAACGAGGGCGTCGATCTTCACGATGCGGCGTATAATGAACTGATCGGCATTGTGAAACACCACATTCCATGGATGGGTGCTGTAGGTGCCTATGTTTCTACGGCATCAGGAAAACTGCTGATCGGGGAACTGATCGTATGCGCAATACTGCTTTATGCGGTTTCTGCTAGAATAAAGATATGACAACAAAAAAGAAAAACAAAAGATTAGATAGGAAGTTCAAGATCGCTCTTTTGTTTTTTTTGATTATTGCGATCGGTATTTCCGGATTTAATGCCTACATGATCATCAAGGGTCTCAATGAATACAATAAGGGAACCGATGCCTATGATGAAATCAAGGATATTGCGATAGATGAACAGGAAAAAACAGGATCAAGGATCGATTTTGTCGCAATGGAGCAGATCAATCCGGATATTGTCGGCTGGCTGACGATGCCCGATACGGTAATAGACTATCCGGTCGTCAAGGGCGATGACAACGACTATTATCTGCATCATCTGTTTAACGGGGAATACAATTCCTTGGGAACGCTGTTTGTCGACTTCCGTAACAAGGATCCTTTTGAGGACCAGATTACGGTGATTTACGGTCATTCCATGAAGAACGGATCGATGTTCTTCCTGCTGGAAAAGTATCGCAATCAGTCGTTCTACGAGGAACATAAGCAGCTTGTCTATGAAACAAAAGACAATACATACATCTTTGAACCGTTTGCCGGAGAGATCGTAGATGCGGAAATTCCTTTCCTGCAGTTCAATTTCTCATCGAAGAAAGAATACATGGCTTATCTGGATGATTTCATCGCTAAATCGACATTCAGAAGCGAAATCAGCCCTTCTGAAGAGGATAAGACGGTTATGATGATCAAGTGTTCGGCTGCTTATACATCGGCCAGATACGTGCTTCTATGCAGGGTAAGAGAAGCCTGATGAAACCCGTATTTTAGAAAAGACAGGATGATGAAAAGAGAGGCGGTAACCTCTCTTTTCTGTGTGCCGTTTCTTGTGAGAACTGATTAAATCAGTTTCTCTTTTTTAATTCCCTAACGATAAAATAGAGTACCGTAAATGCAAACAGTTTCTCTATGCTCATCATACCGGAATCGGAAAACGACACATAAGGAAAACATCATTCATGACTGATCTCTCCCTAAATCATTATTCACGATAAAAACATCGATTCCTAAATGAACAATATGAGATGAATCATGATCGATGCATGATTGTATAGTATAATATTGTTGCTGGAATTGTGAGACGGCAAGGAAAAGAGAGGCGGTAACCTCTCTTTTCTGTTTATTGTTTTTTACTGTATCTATAAGCTTTCTATGAATCTTCTGACAACATCGATTCCGGATATGAATGT
Organism: Erysipelotrichaceae bacterium; assembly: GCA_017418585.1. Classification (GTDB taxonomy): domain Bacteria; phylum Bacillota_I; class Bacilli_A; order Erysipelotrichales; family Erysipelotrichaceae; genus Colivicinus. The sequence continues at coordinate 1,673 of JAFONG010000154.1, forward strand.
GCCGATCGATGAGAACAGGTTTGCGAATACGACGACCAGAAGCGTTCTGGTGACCCGGTTCTTCCAGAAGCCTTTCAGACTGGCAGTATCTTCTGCAATGTCTTCAAAGTCCTTTACTTTAGGTTTTCTAATACTTGCTTCGACGATTCCGGCGAACCACCCGGAAGCAAGCAGAGGATTTAATGAAGTCAGCGGAGCCATGACAAAGGCTGTCAGAATCGATAAAGGATGTCCCAGTGCGCAAAGCACACCCAAGGCGGACAGACCTCCGTTCCAAAGGATCCAGGATCTCAGCTGCTGAAGTCCGATGTCGCGGTTGGTTATGATGGTATAGAGAATGATTCCGACTATAATGGCAGGAATAGCGTATTTCAGGAAAGAACCAAATCCTTTTTTCTTTTCGACGATATCCAGCTGATTGGTGTCGATCTTATTGTTCAGGTTCCTTTCGATGCCTCCGGCATGGGCAGCGCCGATGATGGCTACCGTTTTCTTTCCCGGAGCGTTCCTGATCTTGTCGCAGAGATACTGGTCTCTTTCATCTACGAGGACTCTTTTAACCGTAGGAAACTCCTTGCCGATCTCCAGAAGCGCCGCTTCCAGAGCGTCCGCTTCTTTCAGCCTGGCGATGTCTTCTTCGGAGATATCCTCATCTTCAAAGATGGAACTGATGATTCCGGTAAGGACCTTGACTTTTTCCGATGCGGAGAGCTGATACCAGATCCTGGAGAATGTCGTCTTGATCGGCCGATCGGCCATGACCAGAGGAATGTTTCTTTCTTCAGCCTGTCTGATGCCTTCCATCATTTCGGCTCCGGAAGAAGAGTCCATGGACTTGGCTATCCTTTTCTGGAAAGAAGAAAGAATGACGTTCACCAGCAGGAAACCGACCTGTTTTTCTTTAATTATCTTTACGATGTCGCTGTTGCGCCAGTCGTCGGGGTGTTTCAGTTTTTCATAGCGCTGGCAGTCCAGTTCGATGCAGATGGAATCCGGCTGTACCGTTTCGATGCATCCCTTTACGTCCTCGACGGAATTCTTGGATACATGCGCCGTTTTGACCAGATAGATCTCTTTGTCTTTATAGTTCAGTTTTACGACATTTTCATACATGACTCTATTATACATCTAAGAATACGGATATAATTGGTATAATGAAAACATGGGACTGAATCAGAAACAGCAGGAAGAATTCGACAGTATTCTTAAGGAATATCTGGAACATCCCGATGTTCAAAGGATGAAGAACTACTGTGCCCACGGCAAGATCAGCGTGCTTGAACACAGTCTGAACGTTGCCGCAATGGCCTACCTGCTGGATCAGCGTTTTCATGTCGGCAGCGACAGGAAGGATCTTCTTGTGGGAGCGCTTCTGCACGATTTCTATCTCTACGACTGGCACGATGCCAGGCTGAGCCTGAACATCTTCCAGATGCACGGCTATACCCATCCGGGGAGTGCCTGTGAAAACGCAAAGAGGATCTTCGGGATCAACGAGGTGCAGCAGGAAGTGATACGCTGTCATATGTGGCCATTGACTTTGAGAAGTGTGCCTAGGCACAGGGAAGCGGTCCTGGTGTGTATTGCGGACAAGATCTGTGCCCTAAAGGAGACGGTATTTAGATGGTAGACAGATATGTGATCTATTTTTCCATACTGAGCGTCGTAGGCTATGTCTACGAGTGTTTTGCGATGACGATATGGGAAGGGAAATGGGACAACAGAGGTTTCCTGTTTGGCCCGGCCATTCCGATCTATGGAGCCGGTGCATTGATGGGAACCATCCTGTTTACCTATTTCATAAAGGACTACACGCCATTATCGGTATTCCTGATCGGCATGGTGGCTTCTGCCATACTGGAGTATTCCGTTCACTATGTTCTGGAACAGATTTTCCATGCCTACTGGTGGGATTATTCCAAGGCTCCGCTGAATCTGAACGGCAGGATCTGTCTGCCTGCTTCCATCGGTTTTGGAATTGCCGCCCTGATCATCATCTATGTGATCAATCCCGCTCTGCTTCCGATCCTGGAAGGAATGAACGAGAATCTCTGCCAGTTTCTGGCCATCCTGCTGACTTTCCTGTTTACCCTGGATTTTACTCTGACAGTAACGGTTCTGTCAGGCTTTGAAGACAGAGTCGAAAGCATGGACAGTTTTATCAATGAGCACATGGACTCTTTCATCGGCAATATTCTGGATGAAGAAAAGGGTCTGGATAAGAAGTTCTACGGTGCGGTAGACAGGATTGAAGATCTCAGGAAAAGGCTGATCTCGTCGAGAATCGAGAAAGTCGTTACCTCGATGAGCCATCTCTACAAAAGA
>JAFONG010000155.1 GCA_017418585.1 Erysipelotrichaceae bacterium
AAAGGGAGGAGCCGTTCAAGGTGATAGTCTATGAAGACGAGGAATGTACGACGCAGATCAGGATATATGAGTCCAAGTGGGACAGCAGGTTCAAGAAGGATGCGGTGACCATTCTTGATCTTGAGGAAGGTGCCTACTACGCCAAGGTGGAAGGAGAAGAGGAAGTATCCGTCCATCAGATCGCAAAGGGAATGATCTCCTTGCCGATGCAGGAGGAGGATACGGAAATCACCTTCACCGAACTTGTTGCGCCACAGGGATACTATCTGGACAGGAAGCCTTTCGTCATGACGGTGGGACACGACTACGAGCTGCTGGAAGTGGAGAACTACCGCTCCAACTCCATGATCATCATCCCGAATACCGGATATGACGGAGACTGAGAGAAAGCCATACGTTCCCAGACATGCGAAGAGGATAGAAGAACCGCCTGTTCCAGAAACTGCAGAAGAGATCCCTGCCATTGAAACAGTTCAGGAAGAAACTGCAGAAGAGGAGATTCCTGCAGCATTTCCTGAAGAGAATACCGATGACAGAACGATATCTAACGGAAAGAAAAAGCTGCCGGTACTTGTTTTCATACTGTCGGCTGTATTTATCTTTCTGTTTTTTATAAGCGGAAACAGGCCTGAGAATCCTTCTAATGAAGGTGATGAAGAGATCGGGATTCCATCCAATCCGATGGATCCGAAGCTCAGGAAGATGTGGCTGTCCAATGAAGCGATCAACGAGGACTATGTCGGGCAGATCGTCTTCGATTCCGGGCTGATCGATCTTCCCTTTGTCCAGGCAAGGGACGTCTATAGAGATGACGGATCTCTCTATGTCTTCTATACAAAAGAAGGCCAGCTGGTGGAGGATCCTGCTGGTTTTTCAGGCAACGACGTCTACATCTGGACCAGCTGGAAGACGGGGGAATACGACTACAGTGATGAGGGAGGATCGGTGTTCATGGACTACAGGAACAGTCTCGATGACCAGAACATCATCATCTACGGTCATCACTACGCCAGGGACTATGATCCTTCCGGTTCGAAGCAGTTCTCTCCGCTGGACATTCTTCTTGATGAAGAGAATTATGACGAGAACAAAACTCTGAAGCTGATACTGGACAATGAGATCAGGGAATACACCGTGACCAACGTGTTCACGATAAGCATTCTCGACGATTACCAGATCCAGTGCGTGAGGACGGACATGGACAGGGATCTTTCAGGCAATGACGACGAGGGATTCTTCGAAGAGTTCATCGGCTACATGAACGGGATATCCGCCTATAGTACCGGTGAAACGCTGAAACCAACTGACCGTATCCTGACTCTTGTCACATGTCTGGAGCATCAGCCGGAATACAGGCAGATCATCGTCTGCAGAGAGACCGGCAGAGAACTGTTTGACGGGTGAGTGACATGGATATCAGCGATTTCAAGAGGAAAGGATACCTTCCTTTCTGCATGGAGGAGATCAGGCTTGCATTCAGCAGCGGCATCGATCCGAAGCTGATCGGGCAGTACATGAACGATACGGCCTTCGACAATCTGCAGCTCAGGCAGATCCGTCTGGGTCTTGAACAGGATCTCGATGTCTCCGCCTATGCGAGGACATCGATGCCCTATGAGGAGATGGAGAAGATCCGGGAAAGACTGCTGAAGGAACGATTCGAAAGGGATTTCGCCGCTGAAGAGGAGAAGCATCTCGAGCAGCAGCAGATCAGAACGGAGGTGAACAGAAGGAAGCTTCACAATACGCTGAGTTTCCTGAGGATCGTACTTGCCACAGGACTGATTGGCGTTGTTGCCGGAGTCTTTCTCTTCGGCAGGGAGATCTACCGGATCTATAACGAAGAATTGTATATCACGTTCAGGAAAGATGAAGTGATTCTGGAATACAAAGAATCCTTTGTTCCCGAAGATCAGATCAAGGAGCACTCCGAAGGATCCAACATCATGATCATCTATCCGACTTTCACGGCAGATGAACTGGGAGACTTTACAGTAACCTATCAGCTGTCCAACGGTTTCAAGACGATCAGGGAAGACCTGAAGATCAGAGTGGTCGATTCCACTCCTCCGGTGATAAGGCTGAAGGAAGAGGAAATCAGGCTGGTCAGAGACTCGGATGAGTTTGTTGCAGAAGATCTGATCGATGAGGTTTCTGACAACTATGATCAGGATCCAGACGTTACGATCGGTGAACTGGACTGGGAACTGGATGAGCAGGATATCCATTATCTTGTAGAGGATTCATCAGGAAACAGAGCGGAATCGATTCTGCACGTCTTTATTGAAGACAAGCCGAAGGAGAAACCGAAACCGGCAGGCAGCACTCCTGCATCCGCTCCGTCGTCAGAGAGCAGCAGTTCTGCACCCGACAGCGGAAACAGCGGAGGAGGAAACACCCCTCAGATAGAACCGGCGAAGGTTTATTGCCACAATGTGACGGTGAAGATCGGAACGGATCCAGGTACTGCAGCGTATTCGACCTATGATGGTCTGTCAGGGAGCATCACGATCGCAAT
>JAFONG010000156.1 GCA_017418585.1 Erysipelotrichaceae bacterium
AAAAACATCAGCCGCAAGAAGAGAAAAGGCGAAATGTACGGAAGAATGGCGTACTTTTATCAGATGCTGGGAGATGAAGATGCCTCAATGAAAGCGACCGAAAAAGCGCTTGAGGTATCCGAAAACAAGGCGGAAACGTTGACGTCCATGACGCAGATGTCGTTCATGAAAGAAGACTACGAGAAGGCGCAGGAATATGCCGAGAGACTAATCAGGGAGAAACCGGATTCCGTCTATGGACACAATCTGCTTGCCTATGCGTATTTCTACCGTCATAACGATCAGGAAGCCTACAATACGATCAGCAGAGCGATTGAGATGGACGGTTCCGATCTGGGATTCTTTATTCTGAAAACCAGGATACTGATCCGTAACGATGCGTTTGAAGAAGCGGAAGACATCATCAAATATCTGGATTCCTGCGGGCTGCAGGAGAACGCTTCCGTGCTTTATGTCAAGGGTCTGCTTCATGAACGAAGAGACAACGACAAGGAAAAGGCGAAGGAATGCTTCAATCAGGCGCTTCAGAACATGGAGGGTCTGGAAAACAATTACGAATTTACCGATGATCTGTATTACCGCATCCTGTGCATTGAAGGGGAATCTCTGGATGGAAACGTGAAAGAGGATCGCGACAGGATGATGGAACTCTGTGAAAAGGGACTGTCCTGCCGTCCTTCAAACAAGGATCTTCTGGAATACAAGGGATGGCTTCTGATGAAAGCCAGGGATTATGAGGAATCGCTGAAGATCTATCTCGATCTGGAAAAGGACGAGAATCATACGGGCTATATCGATTCCCAGATCGGATATCTGTATTATCAGGATCTGGAACACAAGGCAAAGGAGAGCCGGGATCATTATCTGAAGGCTCTGGAAAAGGGATACGATTCCGGTGCGCATTTCTATATCGGCATGTGCGAGATGTTCATGGGTCATCTGGATGAAGCGGAACATCAGTTCCTTATTCTGAAAGAGAAAGAGCCGAATACGATAGATCCTTATCTGCGTTTAAGCGGCGTCTATGAGATGAAAGACGATCTGGATAAGGCACTGGATAACGTGAACAGTCTTCTTGAGATCGTCAAGGACCGTAAGGACGACGTATCGCGTTATTATCTTAAAAAGGTTCAGATCCTGCGCAGAAGAAGAGAACCGGAAGCCGCGATCGAAGTACTGAAGCAGATCGCCAAGAAATACAAGTATCCCGCAAAGAAAAGGATCTTCGATATCTACATGCAGTTCGGCATGTACAGGGAAGCGGAGAAGGAACTCTGGGGATGGAAATGGGACGGCGACTACTATGACGCCCTGACCTCCCTCAGCATCATGAAAGGCAACTTCAAGAAAGCGCGTCAGATCATGGACAGCCATGGCGGACAGATCGAAGATGTACGGCGTCTGGTTCTTCAGCATCTTCTGGCCATGGAAGAAGAAGACTTCGAGAAGGAAGAGAAGTATCTGAATGAATGGCTGAAACCGGAAGAAGGAAAGTATGAAGTCGATCTTTCGCAGGTAGCCGGACATCTGTCGTATTGCGCATTTCATCAGAAGGACGAAGAGAAGCAGCACAGATACGCACAGATGGCCATGGAAGACCTGGAGAAACAGCTGCAGAGCTATTCTTTGGATATGACTTTATTCCAGACCAGAAAGTACCGTCTGCTTACTTTGCTGGGAAGAAGAAAGGAAGCGGAAGAACTTGCGGAAAAGATCCGCAGAATGCCGAAGTGCAGCTTCTGTTCCTATTGCGGCTGCAAGGATCTTGACGCTTTCGAGATGGAAGCGGCCGAGATATTCGGCGATGAAGAAAAGGCTCTTGCTCTGGCGAAACAGGGCAATGAAAGATGGCCGGATGAAGAAGACTTCGTCGTCACTTTAAGCAGACTGAACAGAAAGGTAAAGAAGGAATGCTGATAGGCATCGATCTGGGAACAACGAATTCGCTGGTTGCCTGTTACAGAGACGGAAAACCGCAGATCATCGTCAACCGACTGGGAAAGAAGATCACTCCTTCGATCGTCAGTATCGACGAGAACGATCATGTTCTGGTGGGCGAGACAGCGAAAGAATACGGCATTCTGCATCCGGATCGGACAGCTGCCGTTTTTAAGCGTGCCATGGGAACTTCAAAGAAGTTCGATCTGGCAGAGCACAGCTTCAGTGCGGAGGAACTGTCTTCCTTTGTGCTGCGTTCTTTGAAGGAAGATGCCGAAGAATATCTGAAAGAGAAGGTGGACGAGGCGATC
>JAFONG010000157.1 GCA_017418585.1 Erysipelotrichaceae bacterium
GCCGTTTGGATCCTTCAAGGCATATTTGAGACGGCAGCACTGGGCGCACATGCCCTTGTTGGCGGAGCGGTTCTTGGTAGCGGAAGACATCAGACACTGTCCGGAATAGGAAACGCAGATGGCGCCGTGAACGAATGTTTCGATTTCTATTCCCTGTCTGCAGGCCTGTCTGACAAAATCCAGGTCCGATTCTCTTGCGATGACGACTCTGCTGAAACCGAGTTTCTTCGCCGTCTGTATGCCGGCTATGTTGTGAATATGCATCTGAGTGGAACAGTGCAGCTCAAAGTCCGGGAAACGCCGCTTGATGAAATCGTAAAGACCCAGGTCCTGTACCAGCAGAGCGTCGACATTGCTGTTGTAGTAGTATTCCGCTTCTTTTATGGCGTTGGAAAACTCTTTTTCCGTAAGCAGCGTATTCAGCGTAACAAAAACACGGACATTCCTTAAATGCGCGTATTCTACCGCTACTTTCAGCTCGTCATGATCGAAATTACCCGCAAAAGCTCTTGCCGAGAAATTCTTGCCGCCAAGATAAACGGCATCGGCGCCGTTGCTGATTGCGGCCTTAAGACATTCAAAGTTTCCGGCCGGAGCAAGCAGTTCAGCTTTTTTCATTCCTGTACTCCAGAGAAAGGCCTCCCAAAGAGGTTTCCCGCAATTCTATGGCAAGTTTCTTGCCTGTATAGTTCATGGTCTGTACGACCGTATCGAAACTGATGAGGTTTTCCTTGACCTGATAGAGCTGTCTTGCCAGATAGGCACAGTCAAAGGCTTTCAGAACGCTGATGGCGTTTCTTTCGATGCACGGTATGATGACATAACCGAGAACAGGATCGCAAGTCAGGCCCAGGAAGTGTTCGATGCCCATTTCAGCAGCGTATTCAATGGTTTTCAGCTCCTCGTGGTTGTAAAAGGAAATAGCGGCGGCAGCCATGGAACAGGCGGCGCCGATTTCGGCCTGACATCCTCCGGTCGAACCGGCGATCGAGGCGTTGGTCTTGATGCAGTTGCCGAAGATTCCCGCTATCGCCAGCATGTCGCAAAGCATGTCTTCGTCCACATTTTTGTTGAAATGCAGGAAATACATAAGAGAAGTCAGAATACCGCAGGCACCCAGCGTCGGAGCGGTACACATCAGGCCTCCTGCCGCATTCTCTTCACAGGCCGCATAGGAATAGGCGGTCAGATAATCCTGATCCGTTCTGGCTTTCTGATAAAGCTTTCCGGCGATTCTGTAGTAGTTCAGTTCCTGATTCAGAAGTCCGTCTCTGTTTAGACCGTTGTTTACTGTCTCATACATGACTTTGAGGCATTCCCTGAGGTGATCCTTGAGATCCGTTTCATGGGAATAGATGTATTCGATCAAAGTCATATCCTTGTCTTTTAATGTTTTCTTGATTTCTTCAAAGGAGTTTTCGGGATAGACTTCTTTCTGATCGCCGCAGTCGTATTCTTCAATGGAAACGGCTCCTCCGCCCAAGGAAAGGCCGTGCCACAGCGGATATTCACGGTTTTCATCTTTCCCGAGGATGTTCATGACATTATCCCTGCAATCAAAATCGTATCTGATGTCTATATTTTCCGTTTCCAGGGCTTTTTTCAGTATTTCGATTGTCCCATGCCCTTTTGCAGTTAGTGCCAGAGAACCGCCTAAAACGACCTCATAGGAGGTGCATTCCGGATAGGCATGCCTGTAATATCCCGCAATACGGTACGGAGCGATGGTATGGGAGCTTGAAGGACCGTATCCGATCTTATATAGCTGTCTGATTGCCTGCATGGTTTCCTTTCTTTAACAGATCCAGAATGAATAGTTCCAGACGTGCGTTATTCGATATTGAACCGTCACTCTTGCATTGCATGTCAAGAAGACATAAACCGTTCAGAAGTTCCATGATCTGAGCGCTGTTGAGTTTCTGCAGCGACTGGAAAGCCTTGTTCAGCCGGTAATCGCCGGAATCGGTCAGCTGCGCGATCTCGTGTCTTCTTTTCCCGTTCTCCTGATAATAGGCTACCTGATAGAGGTATCTCAGCTGATTGGCCAGTAAACTGATCACGCCAAGCACGGAATCCGTTTCGTTAAGCATTTTTCTTTCGATACGGATGGTTTCAGAAACATCTTTTCGGGTAATCGCATTGATCATTTCAAAAACATCGTTATCGTCGGATGCGGTACACAGTTTCAGTACGACATCGGCAGTGATCTTTTCCGGGTAAAGCGTAAGCAGTTCGATGTTTCTGTTCAGAAGCGTGATGCTGCGCTTGCAGATGTTTCCCAGAACCGATATGGCATCCTGAGAGATATCGAGATTTTCTTCTTTGATCCGGGTTCTCAGGTAGGAACTGAAATCATTGTAATCGTAGCTCTTGTGATCGATGACTTCCGCATTTGCAGCTATCGTTTTGTAGGCTTTCAGGCGGGAATTGAAGTTGTCGGTAAACGTATAGAAAATAAGGTCGGTTTCATATAAGGGATTTGAAACATATTCGTACAGTCCGCTCAATTCCTCATCGGGAACCCTTTTTGTGAGAAAAAATGGCTGACTTACCAGAACGATGTTTCGAACTGAAAACAGGGAGGTAGAGCTACACGCTTCCAGCATCTGATCGATCGTAAAATCCTTTTCGCTGCCGTCAAACCGGATGATCTGCGTATCAGGGATGGATGTGAATTCATTGATTTTCTGACGGATCAGGTACTCCTCCTGTCCTTTAAGAATGTATATCATCTAACTAATTATAACAAATTCGCCTTTTCCCGTAGTAATAAAGTCCAGAAAGCGGCTGAATGAGAAAGTGATCGTTCCATCGTCTCTTGTTACGTAGTACTTTACCTTGTAGTCATCAAGCACGGACAGAACTGTATCATGAGGATGCCCGTATCTGCCGGAAGTGGATATGATCGCAAACCTGGGAAGTATGGAAGAGATGAAGTAACGGCTGCTGGAGGTATAGGAACCGTGATGAGCTACCTTTAGAACATCGATTTTCATCGGACCGTAACGGTGCAGGAGTTCTTTTTCCATGTCTGAAGATATATCTCCGGTAAACAGAAACGATACTGAATTGATCCGCATGGCATAGACAAGCGACGAATCGTTGTCGTTATCCGAGTCATAAAGATCATAGTATTTCAGAAATACTCTTCTGCAGTCGATATCCATGCCTGTTTCAATAATGTTCATAATCTGAAAATCCTTTTTAAGATTTTCAATGTTTCCGTTATGGTCTTCATCGTCGTGAGTGATGATCAGATAGTCTATCCTGTATATTCCTTCGCAAAAAAGCGTCTTTTTAAGACTGTAGTACTGATAGGATGATCCCGTATCGATCAGGACGCAGGTCCTGTAAAGACTGTCTTGAATCAGCGTGGAATCCCCCTGCCCTACGTCGATGAAAGAGACATGCAGAAATGGATGATTCAGCGGTGAAACGATGCACAGAAGAAGAACTGTCTTTCTGAAAACGCCGGAATCGCGAGGAAACAGCCTTAAGACGGCACCAAAAAGCAGCAATGAGATCACGGAGATCCTTCCCCGAACGGAAAGATCTGTTTCATACAGATAGGAAAACAGGCTTAAAATGCCTAAAAATAAGGGTTCCGTTGCCGGAAAGAGAAATAGAATCAATATCAGAACAGCTGTAAATGTCCTGATAACGTCGACTGCATGGAAGAAAAACGAGTAAATCAAGTCAATTTCTCCAAACAGCAATGATTCCAGTAGCATCATGTAGGTACTGAAATCGATGCCGAATTCAAATACTTCAAATACTTCCAGCAGCAGGATCAGTTCAACTGATACGTTCTGATAAATCATGTCGTTGAACAGACAGATAAAGATCATTTTGACTGCCAGAATGTTTTCTTTTGTAATCTTCAGTCTTTTCCCGATGATTCCGATAAGAATGAATAAAAAACGGATATCGCTGCGGACCAGGATGCTGAACAGAAAGATAAAGCAGATGCAGACAAGATCCGATTTCTTTCTAAGTTTTCGGATCAGACTGTAAACCAGATATCCATATCCAAGAGAAAAACGAAGATCTTCCGAAGAATAAGTGTCATAAAGATAACGGTTGAGAATGTCTGCTGTTTCTTTGCTGTAAGAACTGATTCTTCTGTTTATCAGATAACGCGGGAGAAATACCGAATCGACCGCATAAGAATCTGAAATAAAAAGGACATTCTTTGCCAAATCGCCTTTCGAAGCCGGTGTATCTGATTTTTTCTCAAAGAAAAGAACAGTTCCCGGTTTCAGTTCTTCATCCGTGTACAGTTTCGTCTTATAGAAGATCTTGTCTACTATATATGCACCGTTTTTCTGATTCTCTACAATTCCGTAAGTAACGAAATCACATCGAAAATGCCGAATCACGATACACGAAAAAATAAAAACGACGAATAAGAATGATCTAAGCTTTTCTGTAAGCAACAGATAAAGAAAAAGACAGATGCATATGTATGGATTTTTAAAAAAACAGGCGATTGAAAGACCGACCGCTATCTTAAAGAGCGATAAGTTCTTTGATTTTTGTGAATTTGGCATTCCCTATCCCGCTGACGTTCATGATTTCTTCAAGCGAAAGAAAACTCCCGTACTTGATTCGGTATTCGATGATCTTCTGTGCCGTTTTTGGTCCGATTCCCGGCAATGTACACAGTTCCTGGATATCTGCCGAATTAATGGAAACTTTCTTTTCTTCATCAGTTTCAGGTACGATAACCAGCTGATCGTTGTATAGCGTCGAATTTAAGGAAAAGGCAGAAATGTCGGCATTATCCGACAACTCGGCAATCTGAAAAAGATCATTCATGTCGCTGCCAAGCTTCATTTCGTAAATGCCGGGTTTTCTGATGCATCCTCTGATTTCAACCTGAATTGTTTCTGTTGGATTTAACGGTTCTTTCTGAATCTTCCCAGAAAAGAAAATGATAGAAAGAATCAGAAAAAGCAAAAGAATAAGTCTTTTAAGCATCATACGATCTCTATGGTTATTACCGCCGAATGTTCATCGGATGAAAGATAAACATTGTAAGTACCCTTCTCGTTCGGATTCAGCATGGAATAATCCATAACGATCTTTTCGTTCGTATCAACGGCATTGGATATCTGACTGATGATAATGGATAGATCTGTTCCTTCAGAAAAAGAAAAATAGTCTTTGATGACATTGAAATATTCCTGCCTGGTTTCAGTAAAAACAGAACCGGAATTGTTTTCTGCGGGTTTTACTTTATTCTCCTTGTAAACTTCCTTGACTATGATCGTTTCGATAATTTCTTTTTCTGGCTCTCTGATCAGATAAGGAAAAGTAAACGTATGTTCATCAAAAGAAATGATGATTTGACCTTCGTCAAAACGATATCGAAAAGCGGGTTTCTGATTGCCGATAAAGGAAAAGAACTCTTCGAACAGAAATTCATCGGTATTATTCAGCAATATATCCTTTTTCTGATAAAGAAACGCCCTATCCGATTCAGTGAATACAAACGGATGCTTATCCTTCCGGATTTCGTACAGATAAGAATACAGAAAACAGATGGCAATAATCAGAAGAACAGCAGTCAGAAACAGTTTTTTCATAAAAAAATGAGCAGGACCTCCTACTCATTATTCACGGAATTATAATTGATTCCTAACTGATTTTTAAGATTTTTACTTCATACGGCTGATCTACGGCTACCTGACAGACGTCATTTACCTTTCTGTCCATGATCGCTTCTGCCAGCGGTGTTACGTTAGACAGCAGACCGTTGAGCGGATCGGCTTCAACAGAACCGACGATCTTGTATTCGACTTCCATTCCGGTATCCAGTTCTTTGATCAGTACGGTTGAACCGATACGGACATAATTCGTCCTTCTCTTATCGGAAATGATCTCGGCATTCTTGATCTGGTGCTCCAGTTCCTTGATCCTGGATTCTACCTTGGCCTGGTGATCTCTTGCCGCATCATAATCGGCATTCTCGGAAAGGTCGCCCAATGCTCTGGCAGCCTTAAGTTCTTCAATAACTTCTTCTCTTGTTACATGTATCAGCGTATCAAGCTCTTTTTTAAGGTCGTTAAGACCTTCTTCGGTTACATAAAATTTCTCTTCCATACTTCCTCCGGGTTTTGATTATACCATTTTCTCATTGAATATACTATTGATTTTCGTCTTCAGCAGATCGATGGCGACTGTATTGCTCTTGCCTTGCGGAATGATGATGTCCGCATACTGTTTCGTCGGTTCCAGAAACTGGTCATGCATCGGCTTTACGGTCGTCAGATACTGTTCCGTGATGTTCTCGACTGTTCTGGCTCTTTCAATGACGTCTCTTTGCAGCCTGCGGATAAAACGGACGTCCGCCGGAGTATCGACGAAGATCTTGATGTCTTCTAGATCCCTGATTTCTTTGTTGTATAAGGCGAAAAGTCCTTCAATGATCAGAACATCGGCAGGATGAACGATTTCCGTCTTGTCGGAACGGTTATGAACGGTATAGTCGTAAGTCGGCTTTTCAATGCTTTCACCGTTGATCAGTTTCTTGATATGTTCGGTCATCAGATCAAAGTCAAAGGCAAGCGGATGGTCGTAGTTGGTCTTGACTCTCTCCTCCATCGGCAGATCGGTCTGGTCCTTGTAGTAGTCATCTTCTTTGATGATGTTGATGGACTTGGTATACCTGAATTCCTCGATCAGAATGTTGGCGATCGAAGACTTTCCGGAACAGGTCCCTCCGGCAATGCCGATAACAACTGGTTTCGTTCTGCTCATATAAATCTCCTTAATATGGTTCACACGCTAGCATGTATCTTTCAACGTTGTACTGATGTTCGGACTCCGTTCTGGCGAATACGGTACCGCCATCGCACCAGTTCGCGCAGAAGAAGTAGTATCCGTCCGACGTGTCAGGATGAAGTGCGGCTCTGATCGACGTCTCGTTTGCGCAGCAGATCGGTCCAGGAGGCAGTCCCTGAATCGTATATGTATTGTACGGATCCCACTGATGCGTATACCTGGTTTCATCGCCGTGTTCATGGCATTCTTCTTTGGTCAGATCAAACGCATAACAGGCCGTAACCGTTGAACTGAGCGGTATGTAGTCTTCCATTCTGTTAACGAATACGCCGGATACGAGCGGTGCATCGTCTACGTTTCCTGTTTCCCACTGAACGATGGAAGCCAGAGTGAATACTTCGTGGACAGAGAAATCGGAAGCGGCAAAATCGGATTCGTACTTCTCGTAGATCTCAAGCGTCCTGTCCAGGAACTTTCTGGTGATTTCGTCGCAGTTGGTAAATTCGAAGAATTCATAAGTATCCGGGAAGAGATAGCCTTCCAGATAGTATTTTACGTCCTCCCCGAAGATGTCTTCCGTCAGGAAAGGATATTCATTCATGTAGGAACGCACGGTTTCTTCGTTGTTCCAGTATTCCAGAAGTTCTTCTTCCTTTACGGTCGTATTTTCACCGATCTTTCTGGCAAAAGAACGGATAAAGTCTCCTTCATCGAAAGACAGCGTAACCGTATCCTGATGGGCATTCTTTGGATTCGCCAGGAAAGCCAACAGTTCATCAAGCGTGATGTCGTGCTTATTTCCGTCTTCATCGGTGATCTGATGCGGAATCTCGAAATAGCCAGCCGCAAAAGAGTATCCCGATATGATCCGGTTATAGTAGTAAACGATATCGGCATCCTTGATGATCTTCATGGCTTCAAGCTTCTCTAAAGTGGACTTGCCATAAGCTCCTTCATCTACGACAAAAGCCGTCGTCTCGCATCCTGTGGAGCCGTCTTCGCAGATCTGGCCTTTCAGGAAAGCCTTTGTCGGCTTTAAGGCCGATTTAATGTATATAAGAACTCCGGCAAAGATCCCGATCAAAAGAAACAGGATCACCAGAATACTGATAACGATCTTAGTTCTCTTCTTCATAAGCGGATACCACCTCATCGATCATCTGCATCTCTTCTTCATCCTCTACAGGATACAGATTTCCTTCATCGTCATAGATCAGAGGATAAAGCTCATCTTCCTTCCCTTCCTCATAAACCACTACATACTGTTTATCGTTGGCATCAAAAGTCATGTAGATTTTCATCTCCACTTCTTTGCCGTTTTCATCGCTAATAAAAATACTGTTTTCTTTCATAATGATTGCTTTCTTTCGGTTAACGAAACAGACTCTCCGGTTAGGGAGAGCTGTTTCAACACTTATTTGTTTAAATCAGAAGCGATTCCTCATGATTCCTTGCTTTCAAGATAATATCTCACAAGTTCTTCAATGATCTCATAACGTTCAACCTGCTGGATATTATTACGTGCGTTTTTGTGTGAGGAAATATAGGCGGGGTCATTGCTCATCAGATAACCGGAGATCTGATTTACGGCGTTGTAACCTCTTTCTTCAAGAGCTTCGGAAACTTCTTTTAACAACTGTTTCATGTTCTCTCTTCTGATCTCTTCAGAAGTAAACAGCATTGTTCTTGACATATTAGAAGCCATATTCTACCTCCTTTTCCTCATTATACACTATATCGGTACTTATTGAACGAACTTTTCTACTTCGTTAAGGATGAGCTGAGGATCGGTATTGACGCCTCCGCCCTGTGCCAGATCAGGCTTGCCTCCGCCTCTGCCGTTGGCCAATGCGCAGGCCTTCGAAATGATCTCTCCGCACTTGATTCCGGCTTCCTGAGCCTTGTTTCCGGCAGATGCGACCATCGACAGCTTCTCGCCGTTCTGATTCACAACGAACACGAATCCGCCGTCCAGCTTGTTCCTGATGCCGTTGGCATAGTCTTTCAGATTGCCTTCA
>JAFONG010000158.1 GCA_017418585.1 Erysipelotrichaceae bacterium
GCAGCCAAGGCAGCCAAAATGGCAGCTATTGCCAAATCAGAAGCAGCCAAGAAGTCCAAGGTCGAAGAACTTGCCAAGGAAGTCATCGAAGGTAAATGGGGCAACGGTCAGGAAAGATACGACAGACTGACTGCCGCAGGCTACAACTATGACGAAGTACAGGGTTTGGTAAACGATATTCTCCATGGCAAGACCGGAGACAAGAAGGATCTGGAAGCAGTTGCCAAGGAAGTCATTCAGGGCAAATGGGGCAACGGTCAGGAAAGAAAAGACAAGCTGACTGCAGCCGGCTACAACTACTCTGAAGTACAGGCTCTTGTAAACAAGCTCTTAGGTTAATCGGAAAACAGAAAAGGCTGCATACAAGGTATGAAGCCTTTTTTATTTTGCTAAAATAGAAACAGATACATAGGAGGTTTTCTATGAACGAGATAAGATGCCCGAAGTGCGGAGAAGTGTTTCAGATCGATGAATCGAATTATGAATCCATCGTCAGACAGGTAAGAGATCATCAGTTTACGGAAGAACTAAAGAAAAGGGATCAGGAATACCAGGAGAAGCTGAAAAGAGAGCTGGAACTGGAAAGAACCAGAACGGAAAACGAGAATCAGAAAGCCTTAAGCGAGAAGCAGCAGGAGATCATTACACTGAAGAATCAGCTTCAAAGCAAGGATCAGGAAACCAGGCTGCTTACCAGGGAAGCGGTAGATGAGATAGAAGCCAGACTGCAGGAGAAGGAGAAACAGATCTCGCTTCTTCAGAATGAACTTAAGAACAAGGATACAGAGAACGAACTGAAGGTATCCAGAGCTCTGGAAAAGAAGAACGAGGAGATCTCGGAACTGAAAGCAGGATCGGAAGCGATGAAGGAAAGCTATCGGAAACAGCTGGCGGACAGGGATGAGCTGATCGCCTACTACAAGGATTTCAAGGCCAAGCACTCCACCAAGATGATCGGTGAAGATCTGGAACAGCACTGCAGCTACGAGTTCAACAGGGTAAGACCTCTGTTCAGGAACGCCTATTTCGAAAAGGACAACGATGCCTCAGGAGGCAGCAAGGGAGATTTCATCTTCAGAGATTTTGACGACGAAGGAACAGAAATCGTATCCATCATGTTTGAGATGAAGAACGAGAGAGACGAGACTGCCACCAGACACAAGAACGAAGACTTCCTGGCAAAGCTGGATAAAGACAGGAATGAGAAGAAATGCGAATACGCCGTACTGGTATCGCTGCTGGAAATGGATAACGATCTTTACAACGAAGGCATCGTCGACATGTCCCACAAGTATCCGAAGATGTATGTGATCAGACCGCAGAATTTCATTCCGATCATCACGATTCTGAGAAACGCGGCCATGAATTCCCTGTCCTACAAGAAGCAGCTCATCGTAGCGCAGAACCAGGATATGGACTACAGAAACTTCGAAAGCAACATGAATGCCTTTAAGGATGCCTTCTCCCGCAACTACGAACTGGCATCAAGAAAGTTTCAGGATGCCATCGACGATATCGACAAGACGATCAAGGCTCTGGAGAAAACCAAGGCGGATCTGCTTTCGTCCGACAGGAATCTGCGTCTGGCCAACGACAAGGCTCAGGATCTGACGATTAAGAAATTAACGAAGAACGCTCCAAGCATCGCAGAGAAGTTCAAGGAATAGACTGCCATCGCCATTTCTTGAATCGGCATCATCATGCATATCCTGAAGATCGTTGCATTAAAGACGGCTGGATAAAGATCCGGCCGTCTTTTTTAGATGTAAGCGTTCCCTTTTACATATCATGAAACATTCCCTCTGATTAATGCTATAATCGTTTTACCATGAGAAGAAAAAAACCGGTAGATATGCTAAAAGGAAACCTCTATGTCAATATCCTGCGCTTTGCAGTACCTTTGATCATCTCCGGTATTCTCCAGCTTCTGTTCAACGCCATAGACATGATCGTCGTCGGCAAGTTTTCCGGTTCTGCATCCATGGCCGCAGTCAGTTCCACGGGTTCTCTGATCAATCTGATTACCAATCTGTTTATCGGTCTGTCGGTAGGAAGCAGCGTCTGCATCGCCAGAAGGATAGGAAGGGGAGACATGGAAGAAGTATCAAAAGCGGTACAGACTTCCATCTGCATCGCCTTCATCAGCGGTGTCGTACTGACGGTATTCGGCATTCTCTTCAGCAGGAAGCTTCTGATCATGATGAAATCGCCTGAGGATGTCATAGACCTGAGTACGCTGTATCTGAGAATCTATTTTACCGGCATGACCGCTACGATGGTATACAACTTCGCCAGCGCAATTCTAAGAGCGAAGGGAGACACCAAAAGACCGCTGATCGCCTTAAGTATCGCCGGTGTACTGAACGCTCTGCTGAACCTGTTTTTTGTCATAGCGGCAAAAATGGACGTGGCCGGAGTGGCTCTGGCCAGTTCCATATCTTCCTATGTCTCGGCGATTCTTGTCCTGATAGTATTGATCAGTGATCCGGGAATGATACAGCTGGATATCAGACACCTGTATATCGACAGGGAAGCTTTGAAAGACATATCCCTCGTCGGCATACCGGCAGGCATACAGGGAACCGTTTTCTCTCTAAGCAATGTCGTGATTCAGTCCTCCATCA
This sequence comes from Erysipelotrichaceae bacterium, assembly GCA_017418585.1. Classification (GTDB taxonomy): domain Bacteria; phylum Bacillota_I; class Bacilli_A; order Erysipelotrichales; family Erysipelotrichaceae; genus Colivicinus. The sequence goes on from JAFONG010000158.1 coordinate 2,625, forward strand.
ACAGTTTCGGCGGAATCGTCATGGCAGGAAACGGCGCGGCCAGTTCCATCGAAGGATTCGTATACAACGCCATGAATGCCTTCTATCAGACCTGCCTCACTTTTACCAGTCAGAACGTCGGAGCCGGCCAGCTGAAAAGATCGGGAAAGATCCTGTTTGTCTGCGAGCTGTTTGTCGTTCTGACAGGAGCGGTACTTGGTTATGGCGTCTATCTGAACGGAGAGAGTTTCCTAAGGATTTATTCGGATGATATTGATGTGATTGCGGCAGGGATGATACGTATGTACTATGTGTGCAGAGTCTATTTCCTTTGCGGCATGATGGATGTCTTTGTAGGATCTTTAAGAGGCATGGGTTCTTCCGTTTTGCCTATGATTGTTTCGCTGCTTGGAGCCTGCGCTTTCAGACTGGTATGGATCGCCACCTATTTCCGGAATCATCACGACATTCAGAGCCTGTATGTTTCTTATCCTTACAGCTGGATCCTGACCGCTTCCGTGCACTTCCTGACCATTCTGTTTGTGTACTTCCGGCTGAAAAGAAACACAGGAAACGAAACGAAATAAAAGGAGCTGTTAAGCTCCTTGTTTTTATATGCGGGTATTCAGATCATCTACATGATGCAGCTGTCGAAGAAAGCGATGATGCCGTCCTCCACTTCTTCCTTGATATCGCTGTAGTTGTGGATCTCATGACGGTAACCGGTATAGAGAACGGTCGTTACGTTATGACCTGTATCCGTCAGCCAGTTGCCCCAGCTGTCGTTCTCCAGTGCGGTCTTTCCGTGACCTACATGGTCATCCGTGGCAACGATGTATCCTGCTTCCATGAAACTGGTGATCATGTGCAGATAACGGCGAGAATGCTCGCCAAAACCGTGAATCAGCTGAATGATGCCTAAAGGTCTGCAGGCAGGAACATAGATCCATCCGTAGACTCTGTCCCGTTCATTAAAAGAGAGAAAATCAA
>JAFONG010000159.1 GCA_017418585.1 Erysipelotrichaceae bacterium
ACAAGGTCTACTGGGAGGATGGATGCCAGGTATCGAGTACGGTTGCGGAAGGAATACTGGCCGAGATCGACAACATCGATCCGTTCGCCAATGTTCTGGATGGCCATTTCCGTGCCGAACTGGAAAAAGGCATGATCACGATCCTGGACGAGAAATACGACAGAGAATACATCGAACACGTAAAATCGCTAGCGATCCATGAAGGCAATGAACTTGATCTGGATATCCCTCTGGTCTATACTCCGCTGAACGGCTGCGGTACAAAACCGTTTGCGGCAATGATGAACGAAAGAGGATTCCGCAACTGGCACTTTGTTGAGGAACAGAAAGATCCTGATCCGGATTTCAAGACGGTCGGTTATCCGAACCCGGAAGATCCGAAAGCCTTCAAGCTGGCGGAAGAACTGGGCAAGAAAGTCGGAGCGGAACTGCTGATGGCGACGGACCCGGATGCGGATCGTTTTGCGATCGAACTGCGTAACGACGAAGGAGAGTACGTTCCTCTCAACGGCAACCAGACAGGCTACCTGCTGGTCAATTACATCCTGGAAGGAAGAAAGGATGCCGGAACGCTGCCGGAGAATGGCGCAATGGTGAAATCCATCGTTACTTCTACGATGTCTACCGAAATCGCCAAGGCCTATGGCGTCAAGATGTTTGAAGCCCTGACCGGTTTCAAGAACATCTGCGGACGTATCCCGTTCCTTGAGAAGAACGGCTATACCTATCTGTTCGGTTACGAGGAGTCTGTCGGTTATGCCGCATCTCCTGAGATCAGAGACAAGGACGGCATCTCTGCAGGCATGCTGGTGGCGGAAGCTGCGGCCTATTACCGGAAACAGGGAAAGACCCTGTTCAACGTTCTGCAGGAACTCTATGAAAAATACGGCTTCTACAACGAGGATGAACCGAACCTGATTCTGGAAGGTATCGAAGGATCAAAACGCATTGCCAGAATGATGGCGCATGTCAGAGCGAATCTTCCGCTTGAAGTGGCAGGTCTCAAGGTTGTAAAGACCATCGACTACAGCAATGGCTACGAAGACATTCCTGCTTCCAACGTCCTGCGTTTCTTCCTGGAAGATGGAAGCTGGTTCTCCATCAGACCGAGCGGAACGGAACCGAAGATCAAGTTCTATTTCTATACCAGACAGGATTCAGCCGAAAAGGCGAAAGAAGTCAACCGGGCGATCAAAGAAGACATCATGAACATGATCACCAGGGTCGAATAGGGAGATATATATGGTTACAGAGAAAATGTATGACAAGCTGGCGGAGCTTGTGGTAAAGAAAGGCGTCAATGTACAGAAGGATCAGCCTGTTGTGATCAACGCTTCTATCAGGGATGCGGAATTCGTTAAGAAGGTCGTTAAGAATGCCTATGAAGCGGGAGCCAGGTATGTATCCGTGGAATGGCGCGACAGCGACATTACCAGAATGGGCTATCAGTACATGAGCAATGAAACGCTTTCGGAAATCCCGCAGTGGCAGTACGACAAAAGGAAGTATCAGCAGGATGGCGGAGCGTGCTATCTTTCCATTACCTCCGACAAGCCGGGTTCCATGGCTGATGTGGACGGTGAGAAGATGCGGATTGCCAACATGGCTTTCTATGCCAAGATGGGCGATCTGATGTCCTATACGATGAACAACGAAGGACAGTGGTGCGTCTTCGGCGTTCCTTCTCTGGAATGGGCAAAAGTGGTGTTCCCTGATCTGAGCGATGAGGAAGCATTCGAGAAACTCGGCGATGCGATCTTTGAAGTGACCAGAGTTACGGAAGACAACGATCCGATCGAGGAATGGATCAGACACGACAGGGAACTGCTGGAACATGCCCGGAAAATGAACGAATACGACTTCAGGGAGCTGCACTTTACTTCGGAACTGGGAACGGATCTGACGGTAGGACTTGTAGATGGCCATATCTGGGTCGCAGGAGGCTCTGTGACGCCGAAAGGGGTATTCTTTGATCCGAATATGCCGACGGAAGAATGCTTCTCCATGCCTTTAAAAACAGGCGTCAACGGCATTGTCTATGCTTCAAAACCGTTAAGCTACAACGGTAAGGTCATCGAAGATTTCTGGCTCCGTTTCGAGAACGGAAAGGTCGTAGACTATGATGCGAAGAAAGAGAAGGAATCCCTGAAACGGCTGCTGGAATTCGATGAGGGATCGTCCTATC
>JAFONG010000160.1 GCA_017418585.1 Erysipelotrichaceae bacterium
CTGATTACCGTTCGATCTTTCCAGTTCATTCTGGGCAATGCCCAAAGAAGCCAGGGCCGCAACCAGCGAAGATCCGCCTGAACTGATCAGTAGGATCGGCACACCCGACAAAGGGATCAGTCCGCTGACGCCGCCCACGTTCAGAATAAAATGCATGATGAAATATACCGAAATACCGAGCAGAACGATTCTACTGAAAGTATCCCTACTTCTGAGCGATCCTGCTATGATCGGATACATCAGAAGACCGTATACCAGTATAAAACCGATGAAACCTGCCGTTCCCAGCTCCTCGACGATGACCGGCAGAATGAAGTCGTTGGAAGGGTTCGGGAAGTTCATGTACTTGTGGATGGAATTGCCGTACCCCAGTCCGAACCAGCCGCCGTTGGCGAAACTGACCAGAGACATGATCAGATGATAGCCGTTGTCGTACTGATACAGAAACGGATCGGCAGCAGCCAGAAAACGTCCGATCATGTAGTTGTCGGCATGTTTCTTCAACAGTTCCGTTACCGGCTCGCTCATCACCAGCAAAGCCGCAGCCACACCCGCCAGAATCAGTCCGGTCATGACGAGCTGGCAAAGATGCAGCTGTTTATAACCCGGAACCAGAGTGACGCAATAGCAGATCACAAACAGGACGACTGCAGAACCGAAGTCGTGCTGATAAAACGCGATAACGATGAAATAGACGGCGGCCGCTATCCCGTATCTTTTCAGTTCGTTAAGATTCTCTTCCTGACGGTTCTTGCTCAAGATCCTGGCTGCAAAAACGATCATGAAGACCTTCGCAAATTCCGAAGGCTGTATTGTTATGCTCTGAGTGATATCGATCCATCCGTAGGCACCGTTTCTTCCGCCGAACAGACGGCAGGCCAGTAAAGCAACCAGAATCACTCCATATCCGAACCAGTATACATAGACGGAAAAACGCCTGTACGGGAAATGCATCAAGATAAAATAGGCTGCCAGACCGATCAGCGTAAATATGGCCTGTTTGATCATGATGGAAGTCAGATAGGTGGTATCTCCGGCGGAATTGCCCATCTCGGCGGATGCGATCATCAGAAAACCGAAAACCGTCAAAATCGCTACCGCTATCGATATTCTGATATCGCCAAGTAAAAATCTGATTTTCTTTTGCACAAACCCATTTTAGCATAATTGTGGTATTATAATATTGTTATGCTGATTAATAACGATACTATAATCAAGGATGACAATTCTCTGATTCGGGAGAAATCTGCAGATGTTTCTTTGCCGCTGTCTCAAGAAGACAAAGAGACCCTTTTGCAGATGCTGAAATACGTCGACGACTCTACAGTCGAGGAGATCGCCGAGAAGGAAAACCTCAGGCCGGCTGTCGGAATCAGTGCGATACAGATCGGCATTCCAAAGAAAATGACGGCCATCATTCTGAAGGATGATGAAGGAAACAAGGTGTATGAATACGCTCTGGTTAATCCGAAGATTATTTCCAATTCCGTTGAAAAAACCTATCTGGAATCTGGAGAAGGATGTCTTTCCGTGGCCGAGAATCACGAAGGATATGTCTACCGTTCCGCCAGAGTAAAAGTCAGAGCCTACGATGCCCTGCAGGACAAACAGATCGAGATCAAGGCGCAGGGCTATCTGGCTGTCGTTCTTCAGCATGAACTGGATCATTTTAAAGGAATCCTTTTCTATGACCGCATCAACAAGGCAAATCCATTCTACAAAGACCCGGATGCACTGGTCATTGAATAAACATATTTATATGGAGGACAGATGAAGAAGATTAATAACCCAAAAGAAAACAGTCCTTCTTTCGGATACAGCGGCAGGAACTATGATCCGCAAAAGGATACACTGGTTTATGCCTTGGGAGGACTGGGAGAAGTCGGTAAAAACATGTACTGTTTCGAACATGACGACGAAATCATCGTCATCGATGCAGGCGTCAAGTTTCCTGATGATGAACTGTTAGGCGTCGACTATGTGATTCCCGACTATACACATTTGATCAAAAACAAGGACAAGGTCAAGGCGCTGATCATTACCCATGGTCATGAGGACCACATCGGCGGCATTCCGTTTTTTCTGCTTGCCTGCCCGGTTAAGAAGATCTATGCGCCAAGATTCGCAAAAGCATTAATAGAAAAGAAGCTGCAGGAAAGAAGAAGGCTGGCTTCAACGGAAGTCATCGAGATCAACGAAGACTCTTCCATCCAGACGGATCATTTCCGTGTCGGATTCTTTAATACCGTTCACTCGATTCCCGACTCGCTAGGCGTTCTGATCAACACGCCGAACGGAAGAGTCGTGGAAACGGGAGACTTCAAGTTCGACCTGACTCCTGTCGGACAGAATTCCGATTACCAGAAGATGGCCTATATCGGCGCTGCCGGGGTTACTCTGCTGATGTCGGACTCCACCAACGCCGAAGTCGACGGTTTCTCCATTTCCGAGAAACAGGTCGCTTCCGCCATCAACGACATCATGAAGAAAACGACCGGAAGAATCCTGATCTCGACATTCGCTTCCAACGTCAACCGTCTGGCTCAGATCATCAAGGCGGCAAAGAACTGCGGAAGAAAGGTCGTCGTATTCGGACGTTCCATGGAAAACGTCGTCGAGATAGGAATGCAGATGAAGACCATCGACGTTCCGGAAGATACCTTCCTTTCACCGGAACTTGTAAATCAGTATGCACCGGAAAAGCTCTGTATCGTCTGTACGGGTTCACAGGGCGAAGCCCTGGCGGCTCTAAGCAGAATCGCCAACGGTTCCCACAAATATGTCAAAATCATCCCCGGCGATACGGTGGTATTCTCATCCAGTGCCATTCCCGGCAATGCCTTGAACATCGGCGGCATCGTGAACCAGCTGATGCGCAACGGCGCCCGGGTTCTGGAGAACTCCGCCCTTTCCTCTTTGCACACAACAGGACACGCTTCCAAGGAAGAGCAGAAACTGATGCTGCAGCTGATCAAGCCGAAATACTTCATGCCGATGCATGGCGAATACAAGATGCTGAAACTGCATGCCGATTCGGCCATCGAGACAGGTGTTCCGAAAGAGAACTGTTTCATCTGTGCCAACGGCGACGCACTGGTTCTGCACGAAGGCGAAGTTTACCGTTCCAATACCAGGATCCAGACCGATGCCATCTACGTCGACGGCAACGACATTTCAGGTCTCTCTACATCTGTGCTGAAAGACCGAAAGATCCTTGCGGATAACGGAATGGTCGCGGTAGTAGTGTGTATCGACTCCAGATCCAACAAGATCCTGTGCAGACCGGGCATCGTTTCCCGCGGTTTCGTCTATCTGAAAGAATCGCAGACGCTGATCAAGGAAGCTGAAACGCTGGTCTATGATGCCTTAAGAAACGCCATGAAACAGAAAGTGACCTTCGGCGATCTGAAGAACTGCATCCGGAACACGCTGGAGCCGTTCCTGTATGAGAAAACGAACCGCAACCCGATCGTCATACCTGTCATACTGAATCATGTCAATGCCATGAAAAAAGAGAGCTGAACAGCTCTCTTTTCATTTGTCTTTATGACCCGATTATTTCTTCAGGTTGTAATAGGCATTCTTGCCAAGGTATACGGCACAGGAACCGAGTTCGTCTTCGATTCTAAGCAGCTGGTTGTATTTGGCAATTCTGTCGGTTCTGGACATAGAACCTGTCTTGATCTGGCCGGCATTCAGACCGACAACCAGGTCGGCGATCGTTGTATCTTCGGTTTCACCGGATCTGTGTGATACAACGGCAGTCATGTTGTTTCTCTTAGCCAGTTCGATGGCATCCAGAGTTTCAGTCAGCGTACCGATCTGGTTCAGCTTGATCAGAACGGAGTTCGCGCAATGCAGATCGATACCCTTCTGTACGTATTCGACATTGGTAACGAACAGGTCGTCGCCAACCAGCTGGATCCTGTCGCCCAGACGAGCCATCAGCTTCTTCCAGCCGTCCCAGTCGTTCTCGGCAAGACCGTCTTCGATGGAGATGATCGGATACTTGTCACACCATTCAGCGTACATGTCGATCATTTCATCAGTCGTCTTTACACCCTGACCGGATCTGCTCAGCTCATAGTTGCCTGTTTCGGCATTGAAGAATTCAGAAGAAGCAGGGTCCATGCAGATGCCGAAATCAACACCCGGTTTGTATCCTGCCAGTTCGATAGCGGATACAATGAGTTTTAACGGTTCTTCGTTGCCTTCCGTGCAGTTAGGAGCGTAGCCACCCTCGTCGCCTACGGCAGTAGAATAGCCCTTTGACTTCAGAACTTTCTTTAAGGCATGGAATACTTCAGCAGACCATCTGATCGCTTCCTTGAAAGAAGGAGCGCCGTAAGGCATGATCATGAATTCCTGCATGTCGACAGTGGAATCGGCGTGCTTGCCGCCGTTCAGGACGTTAAGCATCGGAACCGGTAAAGTCTTGCCGTTGACACCGCCCAGATATTTGTATAAAGGCATGCCATAGAAATCGGCTGCAGCTCTGGCACAGGCCAGAGATACGCCCAGCATGGCATTGGCGCCCAGACGTGACTTGTCTTTTGTGCCGTCAAGTTCGATCATCGTCTTATCGATAAGAGCCTGATCTGTTACATCATAGCCCAGCAGAGCCGGAGCAATGATTTCGTTGACGTTGTTGACAGCCTTCAGAACGCCTTTTCCTGAGAAACGGGCCAGATCGCCATCTCTTAATTCCAAAGCTTCTCTTTCACCTGTAGAAGCGCCGGAAGGCACCATAGCACGGCCGAATGCACCGGATTCTGTAGCAACTTCAACTTCTACTGTTGGATTACCACGTGAATCGATGATCTCACGGGCATAAACATCAATAATTGCAGACATACGTTTTTCTCCTCCTATTTAGTAGCGTCAATTATTTCCTTAAATGAATCGACTTTCAGTGAAGCGCCACCGATCAAAGCACCATCGATATCTTCACAAGCCATGTATTCTTTAATGTTAGTTGGTTTTACGGAACCGCCGTACTGTACTCTGACAGCTTCACCGGTTTCTTTGTTGTATAAAGCCTTAACGGTATCTCTTACCAGTCTGCAGTAGTCTTCGGCGATTTCCTTGGTTGCAGACTTGCCTGTACCAATCGCCCAGATCGGTTCGTAAGCGATAACCATCCTGGCGACTTCTTCGGCATCCAGACCGGCAAGCGATCCGGCCAGCTGCGTCTTGATGACATCGGCAGTCTTTCCGGCATCGTATTCCGCTTCGGTTTCACCGATGCAAAGGATAGGAATGATATTATCCTGAAGCAGCCTCTTGGCCTTTAAGGCGCAGGCTTCGTTTGTTTCGTTATAGTAGGTTCTTCTTTCACTGTGACCGATGATGCAGTAGGTAATGCCCACTTCCTTCAGCATCGGTACAGATACTTCGCCGGTATAGGCTCCGGAGTCTTTTTCGTTACAGTTTTCAGCAGCAATGATCAGATGCTTTGCATTCCTGACGCAGACATCCAGATCGACATAAGGAGCGCCTACGCCGTAGTCCGCACCCTCTTCTCCGGTCAGGACTGCTTCAATGCCCTTCATGAACTCCAGCGCTTCGCTTGGAGTCTTGTTCATTTTCCAGTTACCGACAATGATTGGTTTTCTCATGGTATCTCCTTATTTCTCGTCAATGATATCAACACCAGGCAGGCCGTTTCCTTCCAGGAACTCCAGAGAAGCGCCGCCGCCGGTAGATACGTGACTTACCTTATCGGCATAACCAAGCTGTTTGATCGCAGCAGCAGAATCGCCGCCGCCGATGATGGTCGTACCGTCTGTTTCAGCCAGAGCCTTGGCAACCGCATTGGTACCTTTGGCCAGAACAGGATTCTCGAATACGCCCATTGGACCGTTCCAGACAACCGTCTTGGCTGCCTTGACTTTTTCCGCAAACAGTTCAGCCGTCTTAGGACCGATATCCAGACCCTGTCTGTCAGCCGGGATCGCATCGACATCGACAACTTCCGTTTCGATCGGAGCATCGATCGGATCAGGGAAACTATCGGCTACTACCGTATCGACAGGGAGCAGCAGTTCCTTGCCCAGATCTTTAGCCTTTTCCAGCATTTCCTTGCAATAGTCGAGCTTTTCATCATCGACCAGCGATTCACCGATCTCTTTGCCCTGAGCCTTCAGGAACGTATAAGCCATGCCTCCGCCGATGATCAGCGTATCGCATTTTTCCAAAAGATTGTTGATGACTTTCAGCTTATCAGCGACCTTGGCGCCGCCCAGGATACCGACAAACGGTCTGACAGGATTCTCTACTGCATCGCCTAAGAACTTCAGTTCCTTTTCAACCAGGAAACCGACAGCGCTACGCAGATGCGTCGGAATGCCTACTGTTGAAGCATGCGCTCTATGTACAGAACCGAAAGCATCCTCAACAAACAGATCGCCTAATGAAGCCCAATACTTGCCCAGTTCTTCATCGTTCTTGGATTCGCCCTTCTCGTATCTGGTATTCTGCATCAGTACGACTTCGCCTTCCTTCATGCCGGCAATCGCTTCTTCCAGTTCAGGACCTCTTGTCGCATTGACGAAGATGACCTTTCGATCAGGAAGATGCTCCTGCAGTTTCTTGGCAACGATAGCCATGTCGTTCTTTTTCTTTGCCGCTTCGATCTCTTCTTCAGTCTTCTTATAGTCAACCTTTCCGAGGTGGGAAAGCAGAATGACCTTGGCGTTGTTTTCCAGCAAATACTTGATTGTCGGAAGTGCCGCGACCACTCTGTTGTCATCGGTGATCACATCACCCTTGTGAGGCACGTTAAAGTCTACTCTGACGATGACTTTTTTGCCCGCAACATCTAAATCTGTAACCAGCCTTTTAGCCATAACAAAAATCCTCCTAAATTCAATTTCATTATAACATTACTGTATTTAAAAAGAAGGTCAATTTACCTTCCCTTTAACGTTTTCATCCTTTTTCTTCCGGCCTTTTTCCTCGATGCCGTATTCTTCGCACTTCCTGGAATACTCTTTCTCCGCGGCGTCCAGTTCAGCCAGGATTTCTTCTAAACTTCTCATATTCTACCTCACAACATTTCCAATTCTAGCACATTTTCATTAAAATAGAGATATGTATTTGAAAGAAGAAACCAGCAATACGACGATCATCGAAAAATCGCGTTTCATCTGCTATCTGAAACATGCGGAAAGCGAAGAAGAATACAAGACATATCTGGCATTCATCAGAAAGAAACATCATGACGCAACCCATGTGTGTTCGGCTTTTATCTGCGGGAATATCCGCCGTTCCAGCGATGACGGGGAACCTTCCGGAACGGCAGGAGCACCGATCCTGAATGTTCTGGATAAGAACGGACTGGATGAGACCTGTGCCCTGGTCGTCAGATATTTCGGCGGGATCAAGCTGGGAGCCGGAGGTCTGATCAGAGCGTACGGCAATGCGGTAAGTGAATGTCTGAAACAGGCGGTTCTTGTGGAAGACCACGTCTATCCGAAGTATTCACTGACGCTGAATTACGAGACCGCCAACAGGATCGATCATTACCTGAAAAACAATACGATTCTTCTGGATACCGTCTACGATACGGACATCACCTATGTCTTTGCCTTGGAAGATGAAAACCGTCTGGAGAAAATCAAAGAGTTCACCCGAGGGATCGCTCCGGAAAAGATTGGTGAAGAATGCATACAGAAAGTAGTAGAATAGAAGTATGAAGACAGTTAACCATATTATCGGTATTCTCGATATCCTGCTTGGTGCAGGCGCACTGATCGTGCTGATCGCTTTTCTGTTGCGTCTTAGAAAGACCGCAAAAGCGGCAGAACCTCTGACCGGCAGCCTGAATACAATGAACGGTGAGCTCAATGCGGTAAAAGCAAAAGCCGGCAGGATCAGGGCATCTGCCCCGTCCTACGAGTTCTTCGCTTCTCTTTACGTCATTCTGATAGTAATAAAAGAAACGCTGAAGAGCTGGAAAAACGACAGGTCTCTCCCCGGTTCCTTTACCAGCGCCTATCTAAGGCATTCCAGACAGATCAGTAAAATCCGTATTTAAAAGGAGATCTAGAGATCTCCTTTTCTTTTATTTCGTACCGTAGATTCTGTCTCCGGCATCGCCCAGGCCAGGAACGATATAGCCGATCTCGTTGAGGTGATCATCCAGGGCAGCCAGATACAGATCAACATCCGGGTGTTTCTCGGTGAAAGCCTTGACGCCTTCCGGAGCACCGACCAGACATACCATACGGATGTTCTTGGCTCCTCTTTCCTTGACCTTGTCAACCGCGGCGATGGCGCTGCCGCCTGTTGCCAGCATCGGATCAAGAACCAGTACGACGCCCTCTGTAAGTTCCTTCGGGAACTTGGCGAAGTATTCTACCGGTTCCAGCGTCGTTTCGTTTCTGTACAGACCGATGAACCCGACCTTGGCGGTAGGGATCAGATCCATGATGCCGTTGACCAGACCCATGCCGGCACGCAGGATCGGAACCAGAATGATTTCCGTATCCAGTTCCTTTGTGTCGCAGGGACCCATCGGTGTGGTAATATGGATATCCTTCATCGGCAGGTCTCTGAGGACTTCATAAGCCATCAGGGAAGCGATTTCGTCGAGATTCTCGCGGAAATCCTTGTGTCCTGTTTCTTTCATGCGCATTAATGTCAGTTTATGAGTGATGAGCGGATGATCAAATATCGTAACCATAATATCCTCCTGTTTTTTCTTTTTTATTATAACTGAATATCAGAATAATGAAAGTCTTATCTGAAGATTCCTTAAAAATGTATTTGGATATCTCTTTCTGATAAGATGTATCACACGGTTTCATATTATAATGAATATAGGAGAATGCTTTCGCATCAGAAAGCGCAATCAAATCATGAATGATAATCTAATGTGGGCTTTGGTGAAAGAGAAGGCCGAAGAAGGCATCTGGATGAAAAGAGTCCCGGTTCCGGAAGTCGGCTGCAACGATGTCAAGATCAGGATAAGGAAAACCGCCATCTGCGGTACGGATGTACACATCTACAGCTGGAACCGCTGGGCACAGAAAACCATTCCTATCGGACTGACGATCGGACATGAATATGTCGGCGAGATCGTCGAGGTCGGCAAGGGCGTGGAAGGATTCAAGCCCGGAGATATCGTTTCCGGCGAGGGACATATCACCTGCGGCAAGTGCAGGAACTGCCTGGAAGGTCACAAGGAGAACTGCAAGGATGCCAAGGGTGTCGGCGTCAACCGGAACGGTGCCTTTGCGGAATACCTGGTCATTCCCGCTTCCAACGTCTGGCCGACCGATCCGCGTATTCCGGAAGAAATGTATGCGATCTTTGATCCCTTCGGCAATGCGACCCATACCGCCCTTACCTACGATGTGCTGGGCGAGGATGTCCTGATCGCGGGTGCCGGTCCGATCGGATGCATGGCCGCTGCCATCGTCAGATTCAGAGGCGCAAGACACGTGGTAGTGACCGACTTCAATCAGTACCGGCTTGATCTGGCAAGAAAGCTCGGCGCTACCAGAACCGTCAACCTGAGCGAAGAGAAACTGGAAGACGTGATCCATGAGCTGGGCATGAGCGAAGGCTTCGATGTCGGTCTGGAAATGTCCGGATCGCCAAAAGCTCTGAATCAGATGATCCACAGCATGAAAAACGGCGGCAACATCGCCCTGCTGGGTCTTTTGCCGGACAATACCGAAGCGGATCTTGAGAGCGTCATTTTCAAGGGTCTGAATCTGAAAGGCATCTACGGACGTAAGGTCTGGGATACCTGGTACAAGATGTCGGTAATGCTGCAGGCGGGACTGGACATTTCCGCTATCATCACCCACCGCTACGACATCAGAGATTTCCAGAAAGGTTTCGATGCCATGCTTTCGGGCAAGTCAGGCAAGGTCATTCTCGACTGGAGCCATATCAATGAAATGGAGTAGATCATGAAAAAAACAGAAGCGTTAAAACAGTATCGCGATACCGTTGAAGAAATAAAAAGCGCCGGCCTGTTCAAAGGCGAGGCCCCATTCGTTTCGGCGCAGGGAGCCTACGTCGTCATGGAGGATGGCAGGAAACTCTTGAACATGTGTGCAAACAACTACCTTGGTCTGGCCGATTCTCCGGAACTGATCGAAGCAGCCAAGAAGACCTATGACGAAAAAGGTTACGGACTCGCTTCCGTGCGTTTCATCTGCGGTACCCAGGATATCCATAAACAGCTGGAAAAGAAGATTTCGGCTTTCTTGAAAACCGATGATACGATCCTCTATTCATCCTGTTTCGACGCCAACGGAGGACTTTTTGAAGCTCTGCTGGGACCTGAGGATGCGATCATTTCCGATGAGCTCAACCACGCTTCCATCATCGACGGAGTGAGACTGTGCAAGGCCAAGAGATACCGCTACAGAAACAACGACATGACCGACCTGGAGAAACAGCTGAAACAGGCGGATCAGGATGGTGCCAGAATCAAGATGATCGCCACGGACGGCGTATTCTCCATGGACGGCATTATCGCCAATCTGAAAGGGATCTGCGATCTGGCGGACAAGTATGAAGCTCTGGTGATGGTTGATGATTCCCATGCGGTTGGATTCATCGGCGAACACGGCAGAGGAAGTGTTGAATACAACGGCGTTGAAGGCAGAGTCGATGTGATTACCGGAACGCTTGGTAAGGCCCTAGGCGGAGCCAGCGGCGGATATACATCGGGAAGGAAAGAAATCGTCGATCTGTTAAGGCAGAGAAGCAGACCTTATCTTTTCTCCAATACTCTCGCTCCAGCCATCGTCGGTGCCAGCATCAGGCTCTTTGATCTGCTGGAAAACAGCAGCGAGCAGAAGAAACACCTGGAAGAACTGACGGCTTACTACCGCAGTCAGCTGAAGGAAAACGGCTTCGACATCATCGAAAGCACCCACCCTATCGTACCGGTAATGCTGTACGAAGAGACTTTAGCAGCGGAATACGCCCGCAGGATGATGGAAAAAGGCGTCTATGTCGTAGCTTTCTCCTATCCGGTCGTACCGAAAGGAAAAGCCAGGATCAGGACCCAGCTGTCTGCAGCGCATAAAAAAGAAGACATCGACTTCATCGTCAGATGCTTCAAGGAAGTACGCAACGAAATCAACCGGTAATCTCCCCTGTTACTGGATACAAAAAAGCGGATCATTCCGCTTTTTTTTATTTCTCATTCCAGGTGAAGTTGATATCTTCTTCCAGTATCGGAAGCAGGTCTTTCAGATCCTTGACTGAACGGTTGGCTGCAGCTCTTAATTTTGCTTCCCTTTTTGGATTGCCCAGATAGGCAACCGTATAAGCTCCGTAATTCTTGCCGCATTCGATATCCATCATCGAGTCTCCGATCATGACGCATTCCCTGTTCCAGCCGTTCTTCTCGATCATATTGATGATGCCTTCCGGATCCGGTTTCACATTCTTCACGTCATTCAGCCCGCAGATGTCGTCGAAATACGCATCAAGACCGAACGGTTTAGACACATCCGTGATCCCGTCGCTTGTTCTGGTCGAAATCACACCGATATGATAACCCTCATCATGGAGCTGTTTCAAAACCTCCAGACTGTTCCCGATCAGACGGTTCGCAACCGGTGCCACCTCAAACTGTCTCTTGTGATATTCCTCATACAGCATGTCGTAGTCTAGACCAGGGAAATAGATCGGGAAAATATCCTTCAATGCCGGTCCAAGGACCTGCTGCTTCACTTCGTCGGTAAACAGGGAAACATCCGAATACTTCTCGAACAGAGCCTTGTAGCCTTCCTGGATCGCCAGGGATGTGTCTACCAGCGTGCCGTCGAAATCGAACATCAGCGTCGGTTTCTCTTTCTTCAGATAGCGATTAAAGAAACCCAGATATCCCAGCAGACCGATCCCCAGGAAGACGACAGAAGTAACCTGCGCCATCTTCAGATTTCCCAGATACAGGGAATCCGTTCTTCTTCCCTCGATGAAGAAACGGATCAGACCGTACCACATCAGATAGGCATAGGCCAGATCGCCTCTCTTGTTCTGATGCTTCTTAAGAACGTAACGGATCAGGATCCAGCCCAGCAGGCACAGCATGGACTCGTAGAAGAACAGCGGTTCGTAGTAATGCCCGTTAATCAGCATTCCTTCTTTCAGAAAAGAAAGAATGCCGTCGAAGTAGGATTCCGCCACTTCACCGCCGTGACATTCCTTGTTTATGAAATTACCCCAGCGTCCGATCGCCTGCGCCAGCATCACGTTAGGCAGCAGCATGTCCACCAGTCTTCCAAACGGATAATGATTCCGTTTAATATACCAGTAGGCGAACAGGATGCCCGCAACGACACCGCCCTGTATTGCCAGTCCTCCGTCCCAGATCCGGATGATCTCTACCGGATTGGAGAAATAGAAGGAAAAGTTATGGAAAACGCAGTACCAGAGTCTCGCTCCAAGCACGCCTACCCACAAGGTATAGATGAACAGGGAATCAAAGAAATCCATGGAAACATAATGGCATTCTTTCAGCTCTTTTTTTGATATGCTGTAGGCCAGCAGCGCACCGATCATGATCAGTACGGCATACCAGCGGATATCGAAGGTCAAAGAACCGATCTTGAACAGTACGAAGGTCTGTCCGTTTGGAAAAAACTGTATCATCGCGCTTCACCGTTCCTTTCAATCTCTTCGCGGTAGAGCTGCTTAAAGGATTCATTGGAATCATAACCCATTTTCTGCAGCAGATAGTTGGATACCGCGGCTTCGATGATGACGGACATCGACTTGCCTTCGGTAATAGGTATTACCAGCATCGGCAGTTCCAGACCCAGAACATCAATCGTCCTGGTCATCGGATTCAGTCTGTCGATATCGACGAATTCATCGTATTTTTCCAGACGGATCACAAAGTCCAGATTGCATCTGTTAAGAAAGGCGTTTGCCCCGAACATCCTTGTCACATCCACGATTCCGATACCTCTGATCTCCAGCATTCTCTTTAAAAGCTTCGGAGCCTGGCAGAGTATTCTGGTGTGGATCCTGGTAACATCGATCCGATCGTCCGCCACCAGCATGTGTCCTCTGTTGATCAAGTCCAGCGCAAGTTCGGATTTACCTATTCCGGATTTGCCGGTAATCATGATTCCCTTCCCGTAAATATTCATCATGACGCCGTACATGTTGTCGGTTGGAGCCAGTTTTTCGGAAAGGAAGGTTACCAGATCGACGATCAGCTGATATGTCTTTCCGTCATAATGCAATACCGGAAAATCCTTCTCGTAAGCCAGATTGATCAAAGAGTCCATCGGACGGAAACCTTCCGACAGAATGATGCAAGGCGTAAACGAGTCGGTAATGATCTCAAAACGCTGTCTTTGCGTATCGTAGTCCAGCTTGCTCATGTATTCATATTCCTTGGTGCCCAGAATAACGACCCGTTTAAGATCGTTGGACTCCAGATAACCGGAAAGTTCCAGACCCGGTCTGTTGACATCCGGAGCGATCGCCCAGCGGTTCAGCGATTCATCGCTGCCGCTCAGCTGTGTCAGTTCGAACTCTTCCTTGATCTCTCTCACATATACTTTCTTGTTCAGTTCCTCATTTGCCATGTTTATCACCTAACACTTTCCTTAGATATTCGCCTGTATAGGATCTTTCGTTCTTCGCCACTTCTTCCGGTGTACCGGCAGCGATCACCTCGCCGCCCCGGTCTCCGCCGTCCGGTCCCAGGTCGATAATATAGTCTGCGCACTTGATCACATCCAGATTATGTTCAATGACGATCACCGTATCGCCGTTATCCACCATTCGATCGATGATCCGTATCAGTTTCAGTACGTCATCCATGTGCAGACCGGTCGTCGGTTCATCCAGGACGAACACCGTCTTACCGGTCGGTTTCTTCTGCAGTTCCGATGCCAGCTTGACTCTCTGAGCTTCTCCTCCGGAAAGAGTCGTTGCCGACTGTCCCAGTTCGATATAGCCCAGTCCGACATCATACAGCACCTGCAGCTTATCCTTTATCTTCTTGTGATTCTTGAAAAATTCCAGGGCTTCCTTGACCGACATTTTTAGAACGTCGTAGATGTTCTTGCCTCTGTAGTGAACTTCCAGCGTTTCGGCGTTGTAACGCTTTCCGTGACATTCCTCGCATTCCACATAGACATCCGGTATGAACAGCATCGAAATTCTCTTGACGCCGTCACCCTGACAGGCTTCACATCTGCCTCCCGGAACATTAAAGGAATAACGGGATTTCGTGTAGCCCCTTTCCATAGAATCGGGCGTCATCGCATACAGATCTCTGATATCGTCGAAAACGCCTGTATAGGTCGCTGGATTGCTTCGAGGAGTACGGCCGATCGGATCCTGAGTGATGTAGACGATCTTGTCGACGTTCTTCAGACCCTCCACCTTGTCTACCTTACCCGGTCTGATACGTACTCTGTCCAGGGACTTCATGATGGACTTGGTCAGCGTTTCGATAACCAGGGAAGACTTGCCCGAGCCCGATACGCCGGTAACGCAGATGAATTTACCCAAAGGGAAACTCACGTCGATGTTTTTCAGATTGTTTTCTTTTGCACCGACGAGTTTAATGCTCTTGCCGTTTCCTTTTCTTCTCTTCTCGGGAATCGGGATCTGCTTTCTGAAGGACAGATACTGTCCAGTAATGGAGTTTTCATCCCGCAGTATTTCTTCCGGTGTACCGCAGAAGACGACTTCTCCGCCTTCCTTTCCGGCACCCGGACCGATATCAACGATATAGTCGGAAGCCAGCATCGTCTCCGCATCATGTTCAACGATGATGACCGTATTGTCCAGATCGCGCATCTTCTTCAAGGTATCGATCAGTTTCGCGTTGTCCTTCTGATGCAGACCGATGGAAGGTTCATCCAGAACGTACAGTACGCCCGTCAGGGCTGATCCGATCTGGGTCGCCAGACGGATACGCTGCGCTTCGCCGCCCGAGAGCGTTCCGGCATTTCTGTTCAAAGTCAGATAATCCAGACCTACGTCTTTCAGAAAACGCAGTCTGGCATTGAGTTCATTCAAAAGTGTTCTGGCGATTTCGGCACGCATCGGATCCAACTTCAGATCCTTAAGAAAATCGTAGGCCTTCGTAATCGACATGCAGGTCATTTCATAGATGTTCAATCCGCCGACTTTTACCGCCAGCACTTTCTCGTTGAGTCTGGCTCCATGGCATTTCTGACATTCGGATTCGGTCATGAAAGAGCCGTAGTATTCCTTGCCGAACTTGGATTGTGTTTCTTCGAATCTTCTCTCGATCAGGGTTTTTACGCCCTCGATATAGCCGACTTTATTGTAGGTCGTTCCTCCGGTCGAGGTTACGGAATAACGGATCTCTTCGTCGGACCCGTAAAGGATGATATCCATCTCTTTCTTGGTCATCCGATTCAGCGGTTTGGTCTCTGATATGTTGTAGTGTTTCAGCAGCGTCGCAAAGTTCTGCCATTCCAGGTTGTTTGAACCATAGATGTTCTTATAGTAGCGGATTCCGCCTTCCGCAATCGACTTGCTCCTGTCCGGCATCAGATAATCCAGGTCTACAGACATGGTTACTCCCAGACCTTTGCATTCCTCGCAGGCTCCCAGAGGACTGTTGAAAGAGAACAGTCTAGGTTCCAGTGTCGGTACGGTAAATCCGCAGATCGGACATGCCTGATGAGCCGAGAACAGATCTCTTCTGTCTCCGTGCTTAACCACGCAGGTTCCATCCGTCAGTCTTAAGGCCGTCTCCAGAGAATCGTTCAGTCGGGTCTCGATGCCTTCCCTCTTCACGATCCTGTCGATGACCACATCGATGCTGTGTCTCTTGTTCTTATCCAGCTCCGGAACAGAATCAATATCGTACAGTTCGTTATCCACATAAAGACGGACATAGCCGTCCTTCTTCAGCTTCTCAAACAGATCCCTGAACGTACCCTTCTTGTTGTCGGTAACGTTCGCCAGGATCTCCATCCTTTCATTGTCCGGATAAGCCATGATCGTTCTTACCATGCCGCTGACCGTCATGGCTTCGATCGGCATATTGTGATTCGGACAGTAGGCAATACCGCAGCGGGCGTACAGAAGTCTGAGATAATCGTAGATCTCCGTAATCGTCGCTACCGTTGATCTAGGATTGTTCGAAGTGGTCTTCTGGTCGATCGCAATGGCCGGAGAAAGTCCTTCGATCACATCGACATCCGGCTTGTCTACTCCGCCCAGAAACTGTCTGGCATAGGAAGACAGGGATTCCACGTATCTTCTCTGTCCTTCGGCATATATCGTATCGAACGCCAAAGAAGTCTTTCCCGAACCGGAAAGACCAGTCATGACGATCATTTTGTTTCTCGGCAGATCCAGATTGATGTTCTTTAGATTATTGACCCTGGCTCCCCTGATGATGATCTTATCGTTCATTTTCTTCTTCCTTCTTTATGCGGCGCTTGATCACTCCCAGCATGTCGTTCATCCTTCCGGAATTCCTGCCGGTAAACCTCTTGATCCTGGATACGGCTCTTTTGTAGAGATGGCTCATCGAGGTAACGACTTTCTCGATTCTCGAGGAAATCAGTCTTTTCCTGAGATCTTCAATCCTGTCTACCGCACCGTAGAACTTCTTATCCAGACCCTTTTCTTCATCCAGAATATTGCCAATGAAGGAGTCCATGTGCTCGTTGATAAAACTATCCATGCTTTCGACTCTGTCTTCAAAGCCTGACAGAACCGTTACCGTCAGAGTAAAATCCAGGGTAAACAGGAAAGTCAGCAGAATGGCCAGAAACTGGCAGAGATTCTCGTTCATTCCTTCCAGGATCGGAAGCAGAGCGGGATTGATCACATAGATGATGATCAGGGCGGCAATTCCAAAAACGATGGAAGCAGGCAGAC
>JAFONG010000161.1 GCA_017418585.1 Erysipelotrichaceae bacterium
ACGATCACAGAAAGGAAGAACACCACGTGGCTGAGTTCAAAGACACCGGTAAAGATGTCGCCGAAGCGTTCAAACACGGAGAATTCCTTCATGATGTTGACCAGAAGTCCGTCGAAAGCTGTCGGAACGATAAAGAACGTCACGAGCAGAGCAAGCAGACTGATGACGCCCACGATGCCGGTGATGATCACCTCGTGGATCGCCCGGTAGATCAGAAACAGAACGTTGACCAGTGCAACGATCAGAGCACCGAGCGAGAAATAACGGGAGCTCGGGAATACGTTGTACAGTCCGTTGGAAAGGTTCATCAGCATGAAGAGCACGATCGTAATGACAGCAGCGATCAGCTGATTTTCTGTCAGGGACGAGATGAACATACCGATGGCGATAAATGAGGTACCCAGCAGGAAGAACGCAAGATAGCCGCCGAAGGTAAAAGCGGAATTCATCACGCCCTTGAAGTGAACGAGCGTCACCAGCGGCTGAATGAGCGTTAAAAGGATCACGATCAGGAAAACGGCTTCCGCTGCCAGGAATTTACCCAGGACGATGCCGGAAGTCTTGACCGGACTCGTGAGCAGGATCTGATCGGTCTTGGTCTTCATCTCCTCCGACATGATCCGCATGGTCAGGATGGGGAAGATGAACATGATCAGACCGACGCTGGCGTCGAGGACGTAGTAGTAGTCCGCGAACTGATAGTACATAGTATAGACGATATAGTAGAAACTGATGACCAGGAACATCATACCGATGAACACATACCCGATGGGGTTGCGGAAATAGCTTCGCAGTTCTTTCAAAAATACAGCGCTCATCTGCGTCTCGCCTCCCTTTCTCCGGTAACCTGCAGGAAGATATCCTCCAGGTTGATCTCATCGGTCCTCATCATATAGATGGGATAATCTTCCCTTGCGCAGAAGCGGAAGATCTCTCCCCTCACATCGGTTTCATCATCTGTTTCCACACGGATATCGACAGTCCCCTCTTCCCTGATCCTGACGATCTCGGCGGAGACGACTCCGTCTATATCCTGAATGCCCTGCAGAATAGCATTCTTCGGTCCCTTGATCCTCAGTTCCAGCTTGTTGATCTGCAGAATATTCCGGGACAGCGCTTCGGGCGTATCGATGGCAACGATACGGCCGTGATTGATGATGACCAGCTTGTCGCAGACCGCCTGCACTTCCTGCAGAATATGGGAGCTTAATAGAATCGTATGCTTCTTGCTGAGATTTTTAATAAGGTCTCTCACTTCGATGATCTGCTTGGGATCGAGACCGACGGTCGGCTCGTCCAGGATCAGAACTTCCGGGTTGCCCACAAGAGCCTGGGCCAGACCTACTCTCTGGCGATAACCTTTGGAAAGATTGCGGATCAGCCGTTTTCTGACATCCGAAATTCTGGCAAGCTTACAGACCTGCTCGATCGTATCCGGCTTGTTGGCAGCCGGAACCGATTTCAGATCACAGGCAAAATCCAGATATTCCTGTACTGTCATATCAACATA
>JAFONG010000162.1 GCA_017418585.1 Erysipelotrichaceae bacterium
ACCTGCAGAGGAAAAAGAAGAGCCTAAGGACACGAATAATGTCGCAGAAACAAAGACAGAGGAACAGGACGGCAGACAGGTATACAGAATGCTGGACTTCGACAGAAGACTGATCCTCAATGTCGGACAGCAGGATCCCGAGATCTGCAGCATTTTCTGTCTGGCCTATGGAAGGGCCATTCTTGATAAAGACTACAAGGCCGATCCGTATGACTACTACGACGGCGACGGTGCGGTGTGGAGATGGGCAGGCTTTGAGGATATCGCCCTTTCCGATCCTCTGGATACAGTCTTGAAAAGAGCCTATGACGAGATCAACGCAGGAAGGCCGTGCATCTTCTTTGTGAGCGATACTTATGCCTATACGGCTACGGATAAGCCTGCATCCAGAAGCGCCTGGCAGCATTATGTACTGCTGATAGGATATAAAAAGGAAGCCGATTATAAACACCTGAAGCCATCCGATTTCTATGCGGTAGACCCTACGGCAGGATTCAAGTCCAACGACGAGAACTATGTACCATGGATAGTACTGACGGATGAAGCGCCGGAGACGATCTCCGGAGAATATGCACTGTATGCCTACAGAGATTCCGATAAGCACGTGAATGTCTGTGATGCCTATGCGGACAGTGTCAGATGGGATGGAGACAAGTCAAAAGAAATATATGCTGAAAGGAAGCAGTAATGGATAATGAAAGAGAAGAACTGCTGGAAATATTGAGATCCTACTACGGTACGGCTGCACTGAACGGTTTCCCTGCGGCAGCATCTGATCTGTTTGATCTGGATTCCATGGATGAAGATGAATTAAGAGAACTGGCTCAAGAGCTGGGACTATAGACAACAGGAGATTTGCGAATGAAGAAGATAGCTGTTATGCTGATGTGCCTGCTGATGCTGCTGAGCGGCTGCGGAAATAAGCAGGAAGAAGAAACAATTGAACCGGAAGATATCCCGGAAGAAACAGTTGAAGTGGGTGATGTGAATCCACTGGATTCCTATAATGCATTATATCTTTGGGGTGCCGATCCCGGTTTGGGTATCAGGACTCTGCATGAGTTAGGATATACCGGTGAAGGAATCAATGTCGCCTATATCGATCAGCCGATCAACGATGTTCCGGATTATGAGATAGCGGACAGTGTTGTATACAACAAGAACATTGCCGATGAAGATGACCTAATGCACGGACAGGCTACGAGTTCTCTGCTGTGCGGAAAGAATCTGGGAACCGCTCCAGGTGTTAATCTGTATTTCTTTGGTTATCCGGCATGGAAAGAAGATCAGCAGCAGTACTGGGTCACATGTATGGATGACCTGATTGAACAGAACAGAAAACTGCCTGATGATGAGAAGATAAGAATGGCAGGTTTTTCGAATAATCCTAGACCGGACGAGAAGTATTATCAGGATGTTCTGGATTCGATCAAGAGATGTAACGACGAAGGTATCATGGTGTGGTTCTGCGGAGAAAATGGTGCAGGTACTTTCAAGCTTTATTCTGATAGAAACAATAAAGAAAATCTGGAACCTCTTTCTTATGGACAGGAAGGAATCGGCACAATGCCTGCCGCTTCCAGAACGACTTTAGACAGCAACGGTACCTATCAGTATGACGATCAGGGAGGGCTGAGTTGGACGATGCCTTATTCTCTGGGTGTGTATTGTATCGCTTTGAGTATTGATAATACACTGACAGAGGACGAAATCAGACAGCTTGTCATAGATACGGCTTATCTCAACGGCAACGGTCTTAAAGTGTTTGATCCGATTGAATTTATTGCTCATGTTCTGGAGAGAGTAGGACGCAATGACAATGCGAACGAATTAAGAAAAGCTTATTTGGATTCTCTGGAATACGTCTATATCATCTACAACAGCAGCAAAACGACAGAAACGGATCTGGAGGCAATCAGCAGATATGCCGATGAGATCATTACCTGCGACTATGTTCTGTTTGACTGCAAGGACTGTAACGATGCACAGAGCCTGTATACGGCTTTACAGGAAAGTCACAAGGAGCATGGAGGAAAGATTGCCGGCATTCAGATCATCGGCGATGTGAACTGCGTGGCTCCGTTCGAGATCAAGTATGAAGCGCAGATGGATGCGAAGAACATCGACAGCGCAGGAACATACTATACGGATTACTTTTATCAGAATCTGAACAATGATGTTTCATATCTTGGTAAGGATTATTCCGTTTCCAATCAGTTTGCGAACGGTCTGGATGTCGATCTGACGCCGCTGTATCCTCTGGCTAGGCTGCCGCTTTCAAAGGGAGAATTCAGTTTGTTCTTTGAGAAGTATCTGAAATTTGCCGAAGAGACGAAACAAAGAAAGCTGACTCTGGTTAACTTCTCGAACCCGATATTCGCTGAAACAGAACATTCCGATGACATGGGTTATTTCCTGAACAGGATGTACAACGACTATAAGCTGCTGGATGAGGACTATGTGCTGTATGGAAATCTGAAAGGACAGTATCCGATTGCTACAGAAGTAAAGGGAGACATGAGCAAAGCCAATCTTGAACAGGTAAACAGCGAGAAACCGGTAGAGTTCCTGATCAATACCCATGGTCAGAAGACCAATGTGGATATCTGTTATTATGAAAACGACAACGAAGTCAGGGAATCGTTCTTTAATACGGACAATATCAATTCGCTGCTGAATGACAATTATTACTATCTGGATATGTGGACCTGCAACAACGGCGAGGGAATGAGCGACAACCTGACCGTGGAAGCTTTACGAGGAAATGCGGTAGGTGTTTTCTCGGCGACTCACATCATCTCCAACAACGGCGTAAAGAACAGCGTCAGTGTCGGCAGAATGAAGAACAGCAATTTCTATTACTTCTATTTCACCTATCTGCGTACCAGAGACAGGAAATTCTCCAGAGCAGCTTCTTTCTACAAGGCACAGTACAGATATGCCCTGGCTTTGATTGAAGAAAGTGAGAAAGGTATTCAGGGAACAGGAAACTACCAGTTCAATCTGAACAACCTGCTGGACTATGAAAACTTCGGTGTATTGGACAGGTACGATCTGAATACGATTAACCTTAACGACCGCGACGACATATACGACAACGGGCAGTACTTGGAAGAAATGGCGGCAATAGAAAACAGCATCCAGGGAATCACCGATTATGAGTATTCAATCAAAAGAACAACAGCCGGAACTTGCGTGTTTTCTGTAACCATGGATGCTCCGGAAGGATATCGTCTTGAACTGTTTAATCCTCCAAACGCAGATATCGTGTCGGTATACAGCGGACCTACCACAAAAGGATTGAATACTTATTACTTTGAAATCAGCGAAGACGTATTAAAACAGGTAGATCATCTGACGCTATCGATAAGGAAGTCTGACGATGACAGATGTTTCCTTTTCTTTACGGATCTTACTATCGATGAGAGCGAGATTGTAGACTTGAATGAGATCGATCTGGGAGGCGGGGATCTGGTTAATGGAGAAAGCAGCAATGCTTATCTGGTTGATCTTGACAGTTACAAATCCGGTGAAGTAAAAGTAGTCGATTACTTGTTTGAAAAAACGGAATCCGGAACGTACAGGTATACGGTAACGGTTGATGCTGCAGAAGGATACGTCGCCTACTTCTTTGATCCTCCCGGAGGCAATCTGGTCATGACGAGAGAAGTCGCGACAAAACAGGGCGCGAACACGTTCTCGACAGAGATCAGC
>JAFONG010000005.1 GCA_017418585.1 Erysipelotrichaceae bacterium
ACTACGGCGACATGGATTTCAAGGTCGCTGGAACAAAGGACGGCATTACCGCCTTGCAGATGGATATCAAGTGCAAGGGCATTACCAGAGAGATCTTCAAGGAAGCTCTGGCTCAGGCTCACAAGGGCAGGATGGAAATCCTCGCCAACATGGCTACCGCTATCGCTGAACCTAGAAAAGAAGTCAGCGAATATGCTCCTAAGATGGTGACATTCATGATTCCGACAGAGAAGATCAGAGAAGTCATTGGTACGGGCGGCAAGGTAATCAACGATATCATTGAAAAATGCGATGACGTCAAGATCGATATCGATGACGACGGCAAGGTCGTAATCTACCACACTTCCAAGCAGGCGATCGAGAAGGCAAAGGCCATGATCGACGAGATCACCAGAGAAGCCAAAGTCGGCGATATCTATGACGCTACCGTTGTCAGACTTGAGAAGTTCGGGGCCTTCGTAGAACTGTTCAAGGGACAGGACGCTCTGCTTCATGTCTCCAAGATCAAGCACGAGAGAGTCGATAAAGTAGAAGACGTTCTCAAGATCGGTGACAAGATCCAGGTCAAGGTCATGGAGATCGACGAGAAGGGTAGAGTAAATGTTTCTGCCAAGGAACTTCTGCCAAAACCGGAAAAAGAAGAAAAGAAAGAAAATAAAAAGGAAGGCAGAAAAGAGCCTAAGAAAGAAGAGAATAAGGAAGAAGTAAAAGAAGAAAAACGCTTCGGAGAGATCAGATTCTTCGGCAAGAAATAATTCGATTTGAACAAGAAAGAAAAAGCGCGGCAGAAACTGTCACGCTTTTTTTCTGTCTTATTTGAAATATAATAAATATCAGAAGAGCCTTCTGGAGGTCACATATGAAAAACAATGTTCTGATCAAAATCACGATGATAGCGCTGCTGCTGGTATCGCTTTTCGGATGCAAGGAAAAGCAGCAGGCAGTTTCCTATCCGGATCGGGATGTCGATTATCCGACACAGGTCGAGAAACTGAATGAGGATTCCATACAGATCCATTATCAGCGCAGCGACAACAAGTATTCCGACTGGACGCTGTGGCTGTGGGATCCGGAAGGAACGGATGACAGCAAGGAAGATGATTTCAACTATCAGGATGATTACGGAGTGATCGCTTCCTATCCTCTGTCCTATTTCGGAGAACTCTCCGGAGGACGTCTTGGTCTGATCGTCAAGAAGAAGGGGAGCTGGACCAAGGACGGCAGCGAATCAGACCGTTTTGTCGTATTCTCTTCCTATCAGAAAGATGAAAATGGCGTTTATCATGTTTATCTGGCCGGGGGCGATGAGCACATCTATGATTCTACGGAAAAGACGATCAGCGATGTGATTTATTCCGCCGCTTTTAAGGATGAACATTCAATCAATATTTCCTGCAGTAATCCGATCGAAACCTATGTTCTTTACTGCAACGGTGAACCGGTTCTTGAAGGCAATGGCGCAGGAAGAAAAAACCTGACCGACAAGCTGGACCTGACTGCCGACTTCTCGCAGTCCTACAGCGTTGAAGTGGAATTCCGCGGTTCCGGTACAAGGATCGAATCTCCTGTATCGATGACGGGTCTGTACAATTCCGATTCTTTCAACGAGATGTATTATTATGATGGAAAACTGGGAGCTCTGTATTCCAAAGATGCGACTGTATTCAAGGTCTGGTCTCCGGTTTCGGAAAGAATAGAACTCAGGATCTACGATAGCGGAACACCTGAAAACATTTCCGATCAAGGCAGTGACGCTTATGTTTCTTACGAAATGGAAAAAGAAGAAAAGGGCGTTTTCAGTTACACGTGTTCAGGCGACATGGAAGGAAAATACTATACCTATGTCGTTTATAACGGAACATATCCGGACGGTTATGAGATCGTAGACCCTTATGCCAGGAGTGCCGGAATCAACGGAGTCAGAGGGATGGTCGTCGACTTCAACAAGACAGATCCGGAAGGATGGGACAATGTCGATTATCTGAAATACGACCGTAAGGAACTGACGGTCTGGGAAACGCATGTGGCAGATGTTACCAGTTCCGATACCTGGAACGGTCCTGCGGAACATAAACGCAGATTCCTTGGTCTGATCGATGAAGGGACGACATATACGGAAGACGGTACAACCGTTACGACAGGCTTTGATCATATCAGGGAACTGGGTGTTAATGCACTGCAGCTGATTCCGATCTACGATCAGGATAACGATGAAACGGAATACTCGTTCAACTGGGGCTACAATCCCTTGAATTACAATGTCCTGGAAGGTCTGTATTCCAGTGATCCGTATGACGGATACAGCCGCATAAAGGAGTTTAAACAGGTCGTAAAGCGCTTCAATGAAGCAGGGATTACGATCATCATGGATGTCGTATACAACCATGTTTCTTCCGCTTTGCATTCCTCTTTCGATGTCCTGATGCCGGGCTACTACTTCCGCTACAACTATGACGGATCGTTCTCCAACGGATCGGGATGCGGAAATGAGACGGCCAGCGAAATGCCGATGATGCGCAAGTTCATGATCGACAGCGTCTGTTTCTGGACAGAAGAGTATAAACTGGGCGGTTTCCGTTTTGACCTGATGGGTCTTCACGACATTGAAACGATGGATCAGATCAGCGTGGCAGTCAGCAGGATCAATCCGTATGCCGTAATCTATGGGGAACCGTGGACGGGTGGCAAGACGCCGCTGAATAGCGATGATCAGGCAATACAGGCCAATGCCAACAGATTTAAAGGATACGGCCAGTTCAATGACCAGATGAGGGATGCCTTGATTAAAGGCGGACTGAATGCCCCTAATGCAACAGGCTGGATCAACAGCAGTCAGATCTCTTCCTCAGATGTCAGTGCAATACAGGAAGGCATCAACGGCTGTACGTATAATCTTGCCTACAGTATCGATGATCCTGACAAGAGTGTTTCCTATGTGACCTGTCACGACAATTTCACGCTTTATGACCGGATGAAGGCGGCAGGCATTGAAGATGAAGAAACGATACGCAAGATGTGCGTACTTGCGCAGGCGGTCGTACTGACTTCCGATGGAACATCATTCATGCTGGCGGGAGAAGAGATGCTAAGAAGCAAAAAGGGCGACAGCAATTCCTACCAGTCTTCCGATGAGATCAATCAGCTGGACTATTCTTTGAAGATCAGGAATCGTGATGTCTTTGATAACATCAGGCAGCTGGTCGCCTTCAAGAAAGACAATGAACAGCTTCACGCAAAGGATCCAGGCATTGAAGTAGAAGCGCTGGAAAACGGTGCGGTACTGAAATATGAACTGAAATCGGGCAAGAATGTCTATGCCGTCTATCACGCCAACGGCTTGTGCAGGAACACGGCAGTTGAAGAAAAAGGCTATACGGTATTGCTGGATACGCTTGGCCTGTATGAAGGAGACGCAGAAGGACTGCAGCTGCAGCCTTATCAGACACTGATCCTGATTAGATAGAAATGAATTATAATTAAAACATGCGAATGAGAAAAAAGAAATGGGTATCCCCGTTTCTGGAAAATGAAAAAGAGTATCTGATTTCCGATCTTCATGATCTGCATACCGATCTTCCTGTCTATCTGGAGATCGGCATGGGGATGGGAGATTTCATCAGCGAATCGGCTGCCTTGCATCCGGAGATCTTTTATGTCGGTCTGGAGAAGGAAGAGACCTGTGTAGCCAGAGCGATCAGGAAAGCCCAGGACAGGAAACTGGACAACTTCAAAGTCCTTCTGGCAGATGCGGCAAACATTGAAGAGATCTGTCCTACCGAAAGCATCGATCTCATTTACCTGCATTTTTCCGATCCGTGGCCGAAGAAAAGGAATCATAAACGCCGTCTGACTTATCTGCCGTTTCTTAAACAGTACGAACAGATCCTGAAAGACGGGGGGATCCTGATTTTCAAGACCGACAACGAGGGATTCTACGATGATTCTCTGGAGTATTTCAAAGAATCTTCTTTCGTGCTTCTGGAAAGCGACAGAAACTATTTCAGAGAGAATGAACCGATGACGGCCTACCAGGCAAAGTTTTCTGCCGAAGGCAAAGCGATATACTATGCGAAATATCGGATCAATAAGGTATAATAATAGGGTATGAGATTTTTAAGAAAAGCGTTATGCGTGATCATGATACTGATGCTGTGCGGCTGTGCCTCTGCCAAACAGTATACGGCTTATATGATCTATCCGATCGGATATCTTTTAAACCGTATCGGAAGCAACAGGATCACTCCGATATCTATTCAGAGCAATTCCCTTGTTCAGACCGCTCAGATCAAAAACGACTACGAAGAGATCCTGAACGATTCTCTGGTTCTTTTCCATATCGGCAATCTGGAACCGTACATGGATCTGTATGATGAGCAGATCGCGGAAATCATCGACCTCTCTGCCGGAGATCTTTCTGTACTGAACTGTCTGTATCAGTATAAACGCTATACGCCGGTCATCGTGGACGGGAAGGTGTCTTTCTTTGAGAGCTCTTTCTATGACAACGATGCTTTCAATGATGTAGACATGTATGATCTGGATCCGTTTATCTGGCTGTCTCCTAGCGGCATGTACTGCATGGCTAAGGATGTGAAAGAGTATCTTTCCAGCAACTATGTGGAACAGTCGGCTTTTTTTGAGGAGAATTTCACCCAGGTTGCGGATGAACTGATCGCTCTGGATGCGGCATATCAGGCGCTTGCGAGCCGTCTGGTGAAAGAAAACAAGTCGATCAAATTCGTATCCATGACCGGATCCTTCGGCTGCTGGCAGAAGGATTTCGGCTTCCAGGTCTATCCGGTATGTCTGTCCAAATACGGAGCGCTGCCAAACGGACAGCAGCTGGAAGCGATCAAGACCAGGATCAGAAACGATAACGTTACCTATATTGCCGTAGAACCGAACCTGCCGGAAGAAATGCAAGAACTGATGACGCAGCTGGAAGAAGAACTGGGGCTGAAACGGGTCACCCTGAACAATATTTCTTCTCTGACTTCGGCACAGATGGAATCAGGCAAGGACTACATGTCTTTGATGTATGAAAATCTGAGCATTCTTGAAAACATGGCCACTTCCAACCAGATCGTTCCGGTTGAAACAGGAGAATAAATGAAACTGCTGCTGATCGATGGAAACTCTGTTCTGTTCAGAGGATTCTATGCGACTTGTTACGGTAATATCATGAAGACAAGCAAAGGCGTATACACGAATGCGGTATACGCTTTTGCCAATATGCTCAACAAGGCTTTGAATACCATTAAACCCGACTACTGCGTAGTTGCTTTCGACAAGGGAAAACACACTTTCCGTCACGATATCGCAGAAGACTACAAGGCAGGCAGAAGAGAAACGCCGGAGGAACTTGTCGGCCAGTTTGATCTGGTCAGAGAGATGCTGGAATCCTACAACATGCCTTATCTGGAATATGATTCGATCGAAGCGGACGACATCATCGGTTCTCTGGCAAAGAAGTATCCTCTGGAAACCTGCATCCTTTCCAGTGATCGGGACATGCTGCAGCTGATCGACGATACGACCAGCGTCTATGTGATGCGCAAGGGCATGTCGGATATTGCCAGAATGGATGAAAAAGCGCTGATGGAAGAATACGGACTGAAACCGTATCAGATTATCGACTACAAGGCTCTGGCAGGAGACAAGTCCGACAACATCAAGGGTGTCGAGGGCGTCGGAGACAAGACGGCTGTAAAGCTGTTAAGCGAATACGATACCTGTGAAGGCATTTATGAGAATATCGACAGTATTCAGGGAAAACTGAAAGAGAAACTGATCAGGGATAAGGAATCCTGCTTCCTTTCCAAACTTCTGGCTACGATCAAGACGGATGTCGAGATCCCTCGCGTACTGGATGATTTCAAGGTAAACATCAATGAAGATGGAAGAAACGGGTTCTTCGACAAGTATGAAATGTATTCTCTGATCAGGAAGACAAATCAGAATAGCGAAGAAGAGAAGAGGGAACACAGGACGGTAAACCGGATATCGGAGGAACTGCTGCATGAACCCGTCATCTATTTCCTTTCCGACGAGTTCTCTTACTATGAAAGAAAGCTCTTCGGAGCCTGTTTCTCCAATGCGAAAGGACAGGAATACATCCCTCTGGAGGATCTGAAAAAGGACGGCAGAGCGTTAGACTTCCTGGCTTCCGACAAGAAGAAGACCGTTTTTGATCTGAAAGCTGTGAAACATGCTCTGAAATACAACGGAATTGCCTTGGGCAGGAATACGGACGATCTGTATCTGATGTGTTTCCTTTCCAACAACTACAACAGCGATCTTTCCAGCATCATTCACAATTATCAGGGAAAGAAGATCAGAGAACTGAAAGAGGTTTTCGGAACGGAGAAGAAGCCGACGGAAGTGAATACCGAAGAGTTATCCGCCTATGCCTGCGAAATCGGCTATGATCTGAAACAGATCGAACAGAAAGTCGGAAAAGAACTCGAAGAGAAAGAGATGCTGAGTCTTTACCGGGATCTGGAACTTCCTTTGACGGATGTCCTCTACGACATGGAAGAGGCAGGCGTATGCTGCGACGAGAAGGAACTGGATGAAATATCCATGCAGACCAAGGAAAAGATCGATGTTCTGGAAAGAAGGATCTATGATTCCATCGGGCACGAATTCAATATTTCATCCCCGAAACAGCTGGCAGCCGTTCTCTATGAAGAACTGGATCTTCCTGACCTGAAGAAAGGTTCTACCAATGCGGAGACCCTGAACAAGCTGATCAACTACCATCCGGTAGTTGCGGATATTCTGGATTACAGGAAATATACCAAACTCTATTCAACCTATTCGGAAGGTCTGAAGAAGTATATAGGCCCTGATCAAAAGATCCATACCATCTTCTCTCAGACCATTACCCAGACCGGAAGGCTATCAAGCTATGACCCGAATCTGCAGAACATTTCCGTCAGGGACGATGAAGGTAGAGAGATCAGGAAGGCGTTCAAGCCTGAAAAAGGCAATGTACTGATGTCTTCCGACTATTCGCAGGTCGAACTTAGAGTGCTGGCTTCACTGGCTGATGAGAAGAAAATGATCGACGCCTTCAATGAAGGCATCGACATTCATACCAAGACGGCCATGGATGTGTTCGGACTGAAGAAGGAAGAAGTCTCCGATCTGGTCAGAAGACACGCCAAAGCTGTGAACTTCGGCGTTGTCTACGGCATCAGCGATTTCGGTCTGGCGAATCAGACGAATCTGTCCTTTAAGGATGCCAAGAAGTTTATCGACGACTATTTCGTAACCTATCCGAACATCAAGAAGTATTTGGACTCACAGGTCGATTTCTGCCAGAAGAACGGTTATGTCAAGACGATGCTGAACCGCAGAAGATACATCAACGAGATCAACGACAGGAACTACATGATGCGCGAATTCGGCAAGCGTGCGGCAATGAACGCGACGATACAGGGAAGTGCTGCGGATCTGATCAAGATCGCCATGATCAAGGCCGCCGCCAGGCTGAAGGAAGAAAAACTGAAATCCCGGCTGATCCTGCAGGTTCATGACGAACTGATCTTTGATGTGCCGGAAGAAGAAATAGAAACGATGAAACGGATCATTCCGGAAATCATGTCGGATGCCTATCGGCTCAAGACCAGACTGGACTGTTCTTTGGCAATCGGCAAGGACTGGTACGAGGCAAAATAATGCCTGAACTGCCTGAAGTACAGACTGTCCTGAATACGCTGGAAGACAGGATCAAGGGCAGAAGGATAGAGAGTATTGAGATCCTGTATAAACCGATCGTAGTTTGTTCTGAGGAAGAATTCTGCAGAAAACTGATCGGTTCCTGTTTCCGTGGTTTTAAAAGGAGAGGGAAGTATCTTCTCTTCGAGATGGACGACGTCACTCTGGTTTCCCATCTGCGGATGGAAGGAAAGTATTTCATTCTGGATGATACTTATCCCATCAGCAGGCACGACCATGTGATCTTTTATCTGGATGACGGGAAGCAGTTAAGGTACAACGATGTGCGTAAGTTCGGAAGAATGGAACTGATCGATAAAGATGAAGACTACCGCTGTTTCAAGGATCTTGGTCCGGAACCTTTTTCCGAGGAATTCTGCATGCAGTACTGCCGTGATTATCTGAAAGAAAAGAAATCCCCGATCAAACAGGTCCTGCTGGATCAAAGTTTCGTCGCCGGTATAGGAAACATCTATGCCGATGAGATTCTATCTCTGATCCATCTGGATCCCAGGACCCCCGCATGCAGGTTAAGCAGAAAACAGCTGGAAGAGATGATTCAGCAGACCAGAAACATATTAAGGAAGGCAATCGAAGCCGGAGGGACGACGATCCGTTCCTATACTTCTTCCCTGGGTGTTACCGGAAGGTTTCAGCTGGATCTGAATGTTCACGGTCTTGCAGTCTGTCCGGTCTGCGGCAGTGAAATCAAAAAGATCAGGGTAGGTGGAAGAGGAACCTACTACTGTCCGAAGTGTCAGAAAAAGAAAAGATGAAGATCGCGATCACGGGAACCATCGGTTCCGGAAAAACAGTCGTATCGGACTATCTTCGCAGCAATGGCTACGACGTTTTCGACTGCGACAGGGTAAATGCATGGCTACTGGAAGAGAACAGAAAAGGCTACAAGGCCGTTAAAAAGCTGTTTCCGGAGTGTTTTGACGGGAACAGTCTGGATAAGAAAGCTCTGGCTGAAACAGTATTCTCCGATCCTGAAAAAAAGAAAAAACTGGAAGATGCGATGCATCCTTTGATCCTGAAGGAACTGAAGAAAAGAAAAGATGATCCTCTGTTTGCGGAAGTACCGCTCTTATTTGAAGCCGGATGGGATGTTTATTTCGACAGAAATCTTCTGGTCGTAACGGATGAAAAACTGCTGAAGGAAAGAATGAAGGAAAGAGGCTTCAGCGTGAAGCAGTATCAGGAAAGGCTGAAGACGCAGATGCCTGTGGAAGAAAAAATAAAAAGAGCGGATAAAATCATATATAATAATGGTAGTCTGAATGATCTGTATGTCATGATAGATAATTGGCTTAAGGAAGTACTATGCTAGGGAAGGATCTTTATAAAATCGACGGGAATGTGGAGCTTTCTTACGAAAGACTGAAAGCCCTGGTTTTTTTCTATAGTCCGCTGGTTGGCAACGATGCTCTGGCACTGTATGAATATCTGGCGATCAAAAGCCATTCGGCGAATTTTCGCGAACTCAACGGACTGCTGATGTCGCTGAATCTGTCGGTGGATATATTTGAAACGCTATGCGGAAAGCTGAATGAATACCGTTTATTGAAGACATTAAAAAAAGAGAACAGCTATGTTTTTTTCCTTTGTGAACCATTGACTGCTTCCGCGTTCATCAAGGACGGAATTCTGGCAAGAGAATTCATTCTCAAGACTTCCGGAGCGCATTATCAGGAACTGATTGCGGATATTTATGAAGCAAACGACTACAAGGATTACGAGAACGTCTCCAAGGTGCTGCCTGTAGAGAATCTGAATGCCTGGACACCGGAAGATGAAACATACATGACGGGAAAACCGGCAAACGGCGATAAGTACAGCTTCAATACTCTGTTTGACGTGGGACGTTTTCTGAAGGATATATCCACGAATCTTTTTCCGCTGCAGTTCCGTACAAGAGATAATCTGAAACAGGTTGCGGAGATGGCGGATCTCTACGATATTTCCTACGACAGGATGAGAAGCTATGTTGCCGAAACGGTAAACAGAAGCACCGATTCCTTCAACATGAATCATCTGAAGTATCTATGCATGCACGCAAGGGGAGACTACAGAAATGTCGAGAAGGGGCAGTATGACGTACCTTGCCTGACTTTTCTGATGTCTTTGCAGGACGGAAAGGAAGTGACGGAAAGCGACAGGAAGATCATCATGAATCTTTCTCAGGAATACCATCTGAATCATTCCGTCATCAATGTCCTGCTGGAGCACGCGTTAAGAAACTGCGACAACCGGCTGATTGAAAAGTATCTGTATCCGATCGCTTCCGATCTGCACCGCAACGATGTCAATACCGCAAAGCATGCCCTGGAAAGACTAGACAGAAACTATGAAAGAAAGACGCAGGAAGACAGACTTCCGGTCTATGATACGGGAAGGAATGCTTCCATGAGCGATGAAGAAGCGGAAGAACTGCTGAAACTGATGGGTAAGAAATAATGAGCAGAGATGAACTGAATAACGATACGTATCTTACGGAGATCATGAAGAAATACGGTTTTACTGATGAATTCATTCAGGAACATTTTAATCTGCTAAAAAGGATCGCCCTTTCCAGATCCTTGTGCAAGGACTGTAAAGGCCTATACATGTGTGCCCAGCCTTCAAAGGGACAGAGGCTCATACTGAACCGGGATGTCGTTCCGATCGAGGAGATCGAATATTGCGACTTTGCACTGACGGAAAATCGGAAAAAGGAGCTGAGGAATTCCTACCTTTATTGCGATGTTCCATATGATCTGATGGATCTTGATCTGGAGAACGTCTCCTATACGGACGATCAGAAACAGCTTTATCTAAGACTTGCCGCCGTTCTGCATCAGAAGGCGGAAAAGGGTCTTTACATCTGCGGGGACCTGGGGGTAGGAAAGACGTATCTGTGTACGGCCTTGGCCAATTCCCTGGTAAAAAAAGGCAAGAAAGTCGCTTTCGTGAAAGTAACGGATTTCTTCAATAGAATGAGATCTTATTTCAACAGCGATTCAGGTCAGATCGACAGAGATGTTTCCTCGCTGAAGAATGCGAACTATCTGATCCTGGACGACATCGGATCGGAAGCCGTATCGGAGTTTGTGAGGGATGACATTCTGTTCCGGATTCTGGACTACCGTCTGGATCATTCACTGATGACGCTGTTTACAAGCAATCTGACGAAAGAAGAACTGCTGAAACACTATCAGTACGACCGCAGGGAAAAATCGAATCTGATGAATGCGAAGAGACTGATGGAAAGAATAGATATACTGACGGATGACTATGTTCTTACGGGAAAGAATATGAGGAGGAAATAAATATGCTGAAGAAAATCGGAGTATTGACTTCAGGAGGCGATTCGCCGGGAATGAATGCGGCGATCCGTGCCGTTACCAGAACAGCCCTGGCAAAAGGGATTGAAGTGGTAGGCATACGTGATGGTTTTAAGGGTCTTGTAGAAGGATGGTATGAACCTTTTAACAGACATTCAGTTTCGGAAACAATTTCAAAAGGCGGTACGATTCTGGGAAGCGCTAGACTGCCTGAATTCGTAAAGGAAGAAGTCATTCAGAAGGGCGTTGACAAGCTTCGGGAGAATGGGATCGACGCTCTGGTCGTGATCGGAGGGGACGGTTCCTATAAGGGCGCCAACGCCTTGACAAAACATGGCATCAACTGCATCGGTCTGCCGGGAACGATCGATAACGATATCGAAGGAACGGATTTCACGATCGGTTTTGATACGGCACTGAATACGATCGTTGTCGCGCGGGTCGTTCCGCCGGACGTGCCGCTCACCTCGTTCTCCATCGTGTTCGCCCGCGCGAAGGGCGACCTCGG
>JAFONG010000163.1 GCA_017418585.1 Erysipelotrichaceae bacterium
ATCAGGAGAGAGAAACAGGTTTCCGGTACGGCAACAAATACAGGAGTCACGATCTGGTGCCTTCTTTCTATCTGACAGACTGATAAATTCTAGTTTCGTCGAGATGTTTATAAAGGTGTAGATTTGTGAACACTATTCAGAGATAGATCTTGTCCAATTTCAAAGGAGGGCATTTCTGAGTTTTTCCGGAAAGGACGCAACGATCCTTACGACCAGTGAACAGGATGTTTCCATCGGATTTGAAAAGATCCATTCCCTGACGGCGCAGATCTGGGCCATTGAAGTGTAGTGAATCATGAAAGAAAGCTCATCGTCAAGGACGATGCCTTTTGATGTAATCATTTCACTGAAGAGTTCATCACCATATCGGATGATGTGCTTATAGACACCGCTAAGTGCCTCATCCGGCAATACCTTGCGATAGAAGTTCAGGTCCTTTCGGATCGCTTCCATTCCCCTGATATAGTTTTCCGTGAAGTCATAAGGGCCCTTTTCCGGATCCCAGGTTTTTTTCATCGTATCGATGTAGATCCAGGCAGCCAGCTGGTACTTGTCTTCAAAATGGTAGTAGAAGGTCTTGCGTTGACAGCCCATCTTCATACAGATATCAGAGACTCTGATCTTCTGGAAGTCAGTCTTTTCCAGCATCTCTTTCAGTGTCTGCGCAAGTTCTCTTTTTGTCCTGTCTTTGATCATAATTCACCCAGATATCATTATATGTATCTATTTTACACAGAATGAATATTCTGTATCAAATGTGAAAGAAATAACGATGTTAGAATAAGCGGGTACGAGGAGAAAAATATGAACAGTTTTGAAAGTGTAAAAGGTAAAGTCGCTGTCGTTACCGGTGCTACTGCAGGTATCGGCAAGGCGATCGCTGAAGTTTTTGCGGAAAACGGAATGAAGGTCATCCTTTCTGCCAGAAGAGAAGAACTGGGAGAAAAGATCGCAGAAGATATCAGAGCCAAGGGCGGAGATGCTGTCTTCTTCAAGGCAGATGTTTCCAAGGAAGAAGATGTGAAGAAGCTGATGCAGTATGCTGAAGATACCTATGGAAAACTGAATGTCGTCATCAATAATGCAGGTGCCAGCACTCTGCTTCATCCGATCCACGAGTATGAGGTCGATGAATTCTGCCGCATCACGAATATCGATTATGTCGGTGTCTTCATGGGCATGAAGTATGCCGCTCAGACGATGTTGGAAACAGGTTCGGAAGGCTGTTCCATCATCAATATCTCATCTGCCGAAGGTATCTATCCGACGGCAAGCTTTGCCCCATATTCCGGCGCAAAGAGAGCGGTCTTATCTCTGACTCAGACTGCTGCACTTGACTATGCGAGACACGATATCACCGTCAACTGTATCTGCCCTGGCGCAACCGATACCGATATCTATTCCACCATCTCACCTGAACAGAGAGAACTGACGCAGTCGATGATTCCGAATGGTAGATTTGCCAGACCGGAAGAAATGGCTTATACAGCCCTCTTCCTGGCCTCTGATCTTGCCCGTTACATCACCGGGGCTATCATTCCAGTCGCTGGCGGCATGGGTGTCGGAAACTATACCGAAGTTCCTTGGGCTAAGGAATATCCGAAGAAATAAACAAAATAGAGCTTCCTCACTGATCAAATCAAAATGGAAGCTCTATTTCTTTTCCTCAGGTATGAATTCAACGATATCGTTCGGCGTGCAAC